>JAADJE010000121.1 GCA_013150915.1 Gammaproteobacteria bacterium | reverse complement strand
TTTAACAATATCGAAAAAATCGCGCCGGGGCGACGCTCCTACACCATTCAAATATACTGCACCGAAAACTTTCAACTATCGCCCTTCAAGAAAACATGTGAACAAATAGTATACAATCATGCAGAAATATAGGTGCCTGCAACAAAATAACCCACCACGGAGAACTAACCCATGACTGAATTTGTCATAGTTTTTGTAATACTCAGCATCGTCATCATCATCGCCGGTGTAAAAACTGTTTCGCAGGGGATGGAATATACCGTTGAGCGATTCGGCAAGTACCGCAAGACGCTCACCCCGGGCCTGAACCTCATCATCCCATTTGTCGACAGAACTGGCAACAAAATGAATATGATGGAGCAGGTCATGAACGTCCCCTCGCAGGAGGTCATTACCAAAGACAATGCCATGGTAACTGTTGATGGTGTCGTCTTTTTTCAGGTTGTCGATGCTGCACAGGCTTCCTACGAAGTCAACAATCTTGAACTGGCCATCATGAACCTGACCATGACCAATATCCGTACCGTAATGGGCTCGATGGATCTTGATGAGCTGCTGTCCAAGCGCGACGTTATCAACCATGCCCTGTTAAAAGTGGTTGATGATGCAACCACGCCCTGGGGCGTCAAAGTTACACGTATTGAGATCAAGGACATTACACCGCCTGCTGACCTGGTCGAATCGATGGCACGGCAGATGAAAGCTGAACGCGACAAGCGTGCAAAGATTCTTGACGCTGAGGGTGACCGGGCATCTGAAATCCTGCGTGCAGAGGGTGATAAACTGGCCGTCGTACTGGATGCTGAAGGAAAGAAGGAGGCCGCTTTCCGTGAAGCTGAAGGCCGCGAACGCCTGGCAGAAGCTGAGGCCCGTGCGACCCATGTCGTATCGAAGGCTATCGCACAGGGCAACGTGCAGGCCCTGAACTATTTTATCGCCCAAAAATACGTCGAAGCCCTCAAGGATATCGCCTCAGCAGAAAACGAGAAACTGGTACTGATGCCACTCGAGGCATCCAGTGTTATCGGGGCCCTGGGCGGTATCTCCGAACTGGCCAAAACGGCATTTGGCAAAGAGAGCACATAATGGACTTTTCCATGCTAGAGGATATCGTTTACTGGAACTGGTTGGTACTTGCTGTGGTACTGGTCACCGTTGAAATACTGGTAGCCGGTACTTTTTTCCTCTGGATGGGTATCTCTGCCGGTATAGTAGGGCTGGTTCTGTTGCTGCTTCCGGGTATCAGCTGGCAGGCACAGTTGACCCTGTTCGCGATATTTTCAATTGTCAGTATTATTTTTTCTCGAATCTGGCTGGCAAGGCATCACCGCGATGAACCGCCTTCCACCCTCAATCGTCGCGGCAGCCAGTATATAGGTCGGCATTTCACGCTGACCGAACCCATCGTTGATGGTGTAGGCCGACTCAATATTGACGATACCGTGTGGCGCATCAGTGGGCCGAATCTTGATTCCGGAGTACAGGTGATTGTTGAAGGCATGGAAGGTACGATTCTTCATGTAAAACAGGCATAATCCTGCCCCGACACTGGAGATTACTATGAAACTGGCCTGCCTGGATCTGGAAGGTGTGCTTGTTCCTGAAATATGGATCAAGGTTGCAGAATTGACAGGTATCAACGACCTGCGCCTGACCACACGGGATATCCCTGATTACAATGAACTGATGACGCACCGCCTGAGGGTGCTGGACAAACATGATCTGAAACTGTCAATTATCCAGGCCGTCATCAGGGATATGGGACCGCTACCGGGTGCCAGAGAGTTTCTTGACTGGCTGCGTAAACGCTATCAGCTGATTATCCTGTCCGATACTTTTTACGAGTTCGGCATGCCGTTAATGCGACAATTAGGTTCACCGACCCTTTTCTGCCATAAACTGGAAATCAAGGACGATCGTATCGCCAACTACTGTCTGCGCCAGCAGGACCAGAAACGCAAAGCCGTGCAGGCCTTCCATAGCCTGAACTACAAGGTCATCGCCGCCGGTGATTCCTACAACGACACCAGCATGCTGAACGAAGCTGATGCCGGCATACTGTTTCAGCCACCACAAAACGTGATCGACGAATTCCCGCAGTTTCCGGTTACAAATGATTACGAGGAATTGAAACAGGCGTTTCTGGCAGCAGATGAAAGGATGGGGTAAATCAGTGTTCAGTGTTCAGTGTTCAGTGTTCAGTGTTCAAAAGATTTTAGCCTTTACACTACTGTCCCGTTAACTTGATTTTATATTGCCATAGTTAGTGTAGCGCCTGGGTAGCGGAGTGCCCAGTGGTATCGGAGACATGGATATCGACAACATCTCCCCGTCATTCCGGCGCAGGCCGGAATCCAGTGATTTCAACGACTTACTGGATACCGGGTCAAGCCCGGTATGACGATATGGCGTTAACGGGACAGTAGTGTAGCCTTTTCTGAAAACTGCCTTTATGTGACTTTATCACCGCCTTTTCAATCCCTGGCTGATAGGCTACAGTTATCAACAACATATTCAGGAAAAACCATGGCAACAATAAACCTGACAAAAGAAACATTCAGCAATACCGTTAACGACAACGACATCGTAATTATTGACTTCTGGGCTGAGTGGTGTGGCCCGTGCAAGAATTTCGCGCCGATCTACGAACAAGTTTCCGAAAAACATGAGGACATTGTGTTCGCCAAGGTCAACACCGAGGAAGAACAGGAACTGGGGGCATCGTTTCAGATACGCTCTATCCCGACGCTTATGGTCTTCCGTGAGAAAATTATTCTTTATTCACAGCCGGGTATGATGGCCGGCCCCGAGCTCAATGAGCTGATTGACAAGGTTAAACAACTGGATATGGACAAAATCAGGACTGAAATCAGCGTACAGGAAGAGAGAAAGCAGGCTTAAAAACAAAGGAAGAGAATTGTAGGAGCGACGCTCCTACAAAAATTAATGAGCCTTCCCACAATCTTTCTTTTGTATTGATTTAACGTTACGCCCTCTGCGCCTTTGCGGTTAACTGCTTTTGACTTTTGAACTCCACAGACCCAAAAAAAACCTCAAATCCAGGGGTAGTGGAATTGAGGTCAACGGGTTCTGTATTGCCAGAACCATCCGCTCAGGGAGGAAAAGCGGAACACATCTAGCGATGTACTGATTGAGACAACCGCCTTTATCAAATAGTTCCCGTACAATGTTTGCAGGAATACGGGCAAGTTTTCTCTTATATCGTAGGAGTGCCGTCTCGGCGCGATTGTGTTATTTGTCACCATAGGCTATTACGCCGAGACGAGACGGCGCTTACACTTAATGCGCCTCATCCCAATTCGCCCCCACCCCGACGTCTACTAACAACGGAACGCGCAAATCGGCAACCCCTGTCATCAAAATCTGGATTTTGTCACGGGCGACCACCACCTGTCCCTCTGGCACCTCAAAAACCAGTTCATCATGGACCTGCATAATCATCCTTACATCCTGCGCTTCATCCTCGATCCATTTATCCACTGATAGCATAGCCATCTTGATCAGGTCGGCCGCTGTCCCCTGCATCGGCGCATTGATGGCGGTGCGCTCAGCATATTGTCGGCGCATGCCGTTGCCGGAGTTAATTTCAGGAAGATAGAGACGGCGACCGTAAATGGTTTCTACATAGCCCTGTTCGTGCGCCAGCTTACGGGTTTCATCCATGTAGATTTTTACCCCGGGGTAACGTTTGAAATATAGATCGATATAGGCCTGTGCTTCGCCACGCTCAATGTTCAGCTGCCGTGCCAGACCGAAGGCCGACATGCCGTATATCAGACCAAAATTGATGGCCTTGGCAGAGCGTCGCTGATCGGTTGTCACCTCATCCAACGGGGTGGAAAAAACTTCACTGGCAGTTGCCTTATGAATGTCTGCCCCCTCAGAAAATGCCGTCAACAGGCCTTCGTCACCGGATAAATGTGCCATGATGCGCAGCTCCACCTGTGAATAATCAGCCGACAGCATACGGAAACCGTCATCGGAAACAAAGGCCTGCCGTATGCGTCTACCCTCTTTTGTCCTGACAGGAATATTCTGTAGATTGGGGTCAGAGGATGATAATCGCCCCGTTGCCGCAACGGCCTGGTGATATGAGGTGTGCACACGCCCGGTTCTGGGGTTAATCATCAGCGGCAGTTTGTCGGTGTACGTCGAACGCAGCTTACTCATTGAACGATATTCGAGGATAAGCCGCGGTAGCTCATAGTCCGCTGCCAGCTCCTGCAGCACGGCCTCCGCCGTCGAAGGCTGCCCCTTAGGCGTCTTTTTAACGACTGGCAGACCCAGCTTGTTAAACAAAATATCCTGTAACTGTGCCGGCGAACCCAGATTAAACTCCTGCCCTGCCGCTTCATGAGCCTGCCGCTCAAGATCCAGTATGCCCTGCGCCAGTTCAGAGCTTTGACGCTTTAGCATCCCCGCATCAATACGAACACCGTTTCGCTCCACCTTGGCCAGTATCGATAATAGCGGCATTTCAATTTCACGATAAACAGAGGCCAGTTTTTCGTGTTTCTCCAATGCTGGCCACAGGCGCTCATGCAGGCGCAATGTGATGTCCGCATCTTCAGCGGCATAGGGGGAGGCCTGCTCCAGTGCAATGTCATTAAATTTGAGTTGCTTCTTGCCCTTGCCGGCGATGTCCACAAAATGAATCGTTTTATGCCCCAGATGCTTTATTGCCAGGGTATCCAGATCATGCCGGGAGGATGTACTGTCCAGCACATAGGACTCCAGCATGGTGTCGTGCTCGATGCCTTTTAGACTGATGTCATAATTGGCCAGCACCTTCATATCGTATTTGAGGTTCTGGCCGATTTTTTTGATCTCTTCATTTTCCAGTAGCGGCTTCATCTGCTCCAGTACCTGCGCACGATCGAGTTGTGCCGGCGCACCCGGATAGTCATGGCTTAACGGAACGTAGGCCGCCTTCCCCGGTTCAACAGCGAAAGACAGGCCAACGATTTCAGCCTGCATGGCATCCAGATCCGTCGTTTCGGTATCAAAAGAAAAAATACATTTCTGCCGTATCTTATTTAGCCAGTCATCCAGGGATGACTGGTCAAGTACCGTATCGTATTCTGCTTCAGCGCTTACCTCATCATTGGCACCACCCAGTTCCATCAGCCATGTCTTGAATTGCAGGCGCGCATAGAGATCTCTAAGACGTGATTTATCGGGCTGTTTAATTTTTAACTCATCCAGCTTGAACGGCAGATCAAGCTGACAGCGTATGGTAACCAGGTCGCGGGACAGCGGAAGAAATTCCAGCGAATCACGCAAATTCTCACCCAGCTTCCCTTTGACCTCATTGGCATGCTGCATCAAGGTATCGAGATCGCCAAATTCATCAAGCAGCTTCACTGCCGTTTTCGGGCCAATCTTGGGCACGCCGGGAATATTGTCTGCCGTGTCACCAACCAGCGTTAGATAATCGATAAACCTGTCTGCAGACACGCCAAAACGTGCCTTAACGCCGTCAACATCCAACACCCTGTTATCCATGGTGTTGACCAGGGTGACGTGCTCATTGACCAGCTGCGCCATATCCTTGTCACCCGTTGATATCAGGACATCAACCGAATTTTCTACCGCCTGCGCCGCAAGTGTACCGATTACATCATCGGCCTCGACGCCTTCGATCACCAGCAAGGGCAGCCCCATAGCTTCAATAATTTCATAGAGGAAAGGCACCTGGCTTCGCATCTCCTCCGGCATCGGCGGACGGTTAGCCTTGTACTCTTCATACAGCTCATTGCGAAATGTCTTGCCTTTGGCATCAAATACCATGGCGATATATTCTGGCTGATACTGCTTCAGTAGACTGCGCGTCATATTAATGACACCGTAGATAGCACCGGTGGGCTGGCCTTCAGAATTATTCAGGCCAGGCATGGCGTGGAAGGCACGGTAGAGGTAGGAGGAACCGTCGACCAGGATGATTGGGGGGGTAGGCACTAGAATCAGTTTTCAGTTTTCAGTTTTCAGTTTTCAGTTTTCAGTTTTCAGTTTTCAGTTTTTGGGAGTATATGCGATTCCTGGACTATTTGTTTAATTACACATTGCCACTGCTGTCCCGTTAACGCCACATCGTCATGCCGGGCTTGACCCGGCATCCAGTAAGTCGTTGAAACCGCTGGATTCCGGCCTGCGCCGGAATAACAACACCATTGGGTTCCCTGCATCCCAAGCACGACGACAACAACAGAAAAATAAGATCAGGTTAACGGGACATTAGCAGTGACACCTTGCTACAAATGTTTTTGTAGGAGCGCCGCCTCGGCGCGATTTTTTAAATCTTGTATCAAAACATAATAATCGCGCCGAGGCGGCGCTCCTACAAAAGCCATTTCATTCCCGCCTTCAACATGCTAAAACACAGCCATGACTAAAAGAACAAATGGTCCCCAAGTCAACAAACTACCCGGCACATCCACACGTAAACTTTCCCGCCAGTCATGGAAGGTCTTTCAGGTCATGGCCGAGTTTGTTGAAGGCTACCAAAAGCTGGCAGAAATCCATCCCTCAGTCAGCATCTTCGGCTCCGCCCGGTTTGACCCCGAGCACCCTTCCAGCAAATTAACTGAAGAAATTGCGCTGAAGCTGTCAAATTCTGGTTTCTCTGTCGTCAGTGGCGGTGGGCCAGGTATCATGGAGGCGGCCAATAAGGGCGCTTTCGCAGGGAAATCACCCAGCATCGGCCTGAACATCGAACTGCCTCATGAACAAAATCCAAACCCCTATCAGGACATTGAACTGACATTCCGACACTTTTTCTCACGCAAGGTCATGTTCGTTAAATTTGCCACGGCCTATGTGGTGATGCCCGGTGGATTCGGCACGCTGGATGAATTCGCAGAGATCCTGACCCTGGTACAAACTGGCAAGTCACGCCGCATCCCGATAATTCTTGTCGATTCCGGCTTCTGGTCTGGTCTCGTAGACTGGTTTCGCAACACACTGGTCAAGGCCGGCACTATCTCCGAATCAGACCTGGATCTGATTCACATCATCGATGATCCAGACAAAGTAGTCGAGGCAATATTCTGCTATTACGAACACCGCCGCTTTGAACCCACAGAAGAAGAAGCAGAATTGCAGCTGAATTTGTAACGCTATCTGCAGGAGCGCCGTCTCGGTGTGATTCTGCCACATGCAGGTCTTCAGCGGCGCTCCTACATGTTAAGAGCGCCTCTATTAATCCACGAATATTCATGGATTAATAGAGGCGCTCTTAATTATCACCTTGCGTTGAAAGTATGATGGTAGTGTAATACCAAAAACCCTTCCAGCAAGGACGTAACAATGCATAAACTCCTGATTTTCACACTTCTTCTTTTCCCCTTTATTGCTGCCGCTCAGAATATAAAACAACCTGAAGGGCCTCCACCCGCCAGCCGATCACAGGGAAGTGAGGCCGATGGCCCTAATGGTTTCGATCCCGGTGGTGCCGAAATTAATATTATTACTGAAGGCGATAAGACTATCGAAGAATATAGCCTTAATGGCAGAATCTACATGGTAAAGATCCAGCAAAAAGGTTTTCCTCCCTACTATCTTATTGATCGTAATGGTGATGGCCGGATGGATGAGCAAGTCAGCGAGCTAATGGGACCCGCGACCCCCCCGCCAAACTGGGTTTTGTTTCGCTGGTAAATGGCAGGTGAAAAATTTAAGCACGTTAGGTAACCGATAAGTATAAAAGCAAAGGAGAAAGCACAATGCAGGCAAAGAGTGTCAGTGCAGGCCAGGGTATAAGCTGGTTTAAGTGTGGATGGGATCTGTTTAAACAGGACTTTGGGACATGGTTCATTATGTTCCTGATACTCGTCGGCCTATCTATCGTATTGAGTTTTATACCCTTTATAGGGTCACTGGCTCTGATGATCATTTCCCCGGCCCTGATGGGTGGCTTTATGTACGCGGCCTCTGAAATGGATAACGGCAACAAAATTGAAATTGGCTATTTATTTCAGGGTTTTAGAGATAAGGCCCGCATGAACAAGCTGCTCATCCTGGGTGGCATATATCTGCTGCTGCAGGTTCTTTTGATAATCGTCATGTTTTCTTTGATTGGTGGAAGCGTAATGATGTCAGCAAGTGAAACAGGCAGTGTTGATCCTGCGGATATAATGTCCTCAGGCATGGGGTTCTCAATGATCCTAATCATCCTTGGCGGATTGACTATCATGGTGGGTTTTATATATTCCACACCACTGGTTATGCTCGACAATATGGCACCGATCGAATCAATCAAGGCGAGTTACTCAGCTGGCTTTAAAAATATCTTGCCACTGCTTGTTTTTAGCCTTCTCTATTTGCTGCTGGCTATCGTTGCCATCATTCCGATAGGCCTGGGTTTTCTGATATTAATTCCTGTTTCAATTACAGCACTGTACTGCAGTTATAAGTCGATATTTCATTAAAATTGAAGGGGCCGGAGTCTCACCTCGACCCCTTTAACAAAAGAACTTGTAGGAGCGTCGCCCTCGGCGCGATATTATCTGTGACTGTGCCAAAACATATTGATCGCGCCGGGGCGACGCTCCTACATGAAAATTAATCTTTTAACGGACAAGCCTTTGGTCAAATTATACATGGAGGAGGAAAGGGAAAGAGGGAAGATAAAAGAACTTGGTAGGAGCGCCGCCCTCGGCGCGATATTATCTGTGACTGTGCCAAAACATATTGATCGCGCCGGGGCGGCGCTCCTACAGAAACCTCGAATGAATAAAATACTGCTCCATCTAATGGTCTCCCTATCCCTGGCGAGTATACCTTTCTCAGCATCTGCCCGTGAACCTGAGATTCGCCTGTATAAAATGACCCGTGACGGACATTCAGAAAAATACACGCTCTTTGGCAAGGGTGATAATCCGGGCTGTCACAACACACCTTATACCTATCATGTCTACAAAGTAGCCGTCCTCGCCTTCAAAAACTGTAGCGTCTATTCGGCAAAAAACTGCTCGCCCGACTCTATCCTGCCCGCCTACTGGAAGGGGAAGGACAAGCTCTCCACAAAAATGAAACAGGGCACACGCTGGTTTCTGGCCCGTGATGGCAGCGAAGTCGACGTCTCATCGTGGTTCTGTGAAGTAAAATAAGTAGAGAAAAAAATATACAACTCTTTATGCTAAAAATTATTCAGACAATTGATCACATCAATGGTGTGATTGGCCGTAGCATCGCCTGGCTGACGCTCCTGATGGTGCTGGTCACCTTCCTCATTGTGGTTCTTCGTTATGTATTCAGTATCGGCTGGATTGCTATGCAGGAGTCCGTTATCTATCTGCACACGGTCGTTTTTATGCTAGGTGCCGCCTATACCCTGAAGCAAAATACCCATGTCCGTGTCGATATCTTCTACGAAAAAATGAGTCCCCGTGCAAAGGCCTGGGTTGATCTGTCCGGTGCCCTGCTGCTACTTGTACCCTTCTGCCTGTTTATTATCATAATTTCCTGGAACTACGTTAGCCTGTCCTGGTCATTGCTGGAAGGCTCCAGAGATGCCGGTGGGCTGCCTGCCGTGTTCCTGCTGAAAACGACTATACCGGCTATGGCAGGTCTGGTGATGCTACAGGGCATCGCACAGGCACTGCGCAGTGTGATTGTGTTGAGAAGAAGGTCGTAGGTCAAAAAATGAAGAAAAAAATTGTAGGAGCGCCGCCCTCGGCGCGATGGGTTTAAGTTTGTAGCAACGTCAAAAAATATCGCGCCGGGGGCGGCGCTCCTACAGGATCTACGAATTAGCTGCGATGACGGTTCTCAAAAAAATAAAGGGTACCCCTAACTTGAAGCCAGGAACCTGGAACTTAACGTACCTACGGTAAATAAATCATAAAAATATGACCGAATTAATGCCCCTGTTTATGTTCCTGGTCGCAGGCCTTATCCTGATGACCGGTTACCCTGTTGCCTTTGCACTGGCAGGGACTGCGCTGATTTTTTCTCTGATCGGCAGCATGACGGGCAACTTTGACAGTGCTTTCCTGACTGCTATGCCGAGCCGTTTATTCGGTATCATGACGAATGAGACCCTGATTGCCGTACCCTTATTTGTATTTATGGGTGCCATACTCGAGCGTTCGCGGGTAGCAGAACAATTACTTGATGCCATGACGGCACTGTTCGGTAAGTTACGCGGAGGATTGGGTATCTCGGTTGTGCTGGTCGGTATGCTAATGGCGGCCAGTACCGGCATTGTCGGTGCTACCGTGGTGACCATGGGCATGATGGCTCTCCCGACCATGTTGAAGCGGCACTATGATCCGGCGATAGCCTGTGGCACGATCTGCGCTTCCGGTACCCTGGGACAAATCATCCCGCCGTCGATCATTCTGGTTCTGCTGGGCGATGTGCTGTCATCTGCTTTTCAACAGGCACAACTTGATATGGGAATCTTCTCCCCGGAAACAGTTTCCGTCGGTGATCTGTTTGCCGGAGCACTTATTCCCGGGCTGATACTGGTCGTCATGTATATCATTTACCTTTTATCGCTGGCATGGCTCCGCCCGCAAACCATGCCCGCACCGGAAGACAGTGGGGATGACAGCAATTCATGGGCAGCGCTGTTGTCTGCCCTCTTTCCGCCATTGCTTCTCATCGTCTCGGTACTCGGATCGATACTGGCTGGACTTGCTACACCTACTGAGGCGGCATCGGTGGGCGCAGTTGGCGCCATGCTGCTCGCCCTGGCAAAAAAAAGCTGTGGCCTTAAGGTCCTGCAAAAAGTCGCCAGGTCAACACTGGAAATCACCAGTATGGTGTTCATGATTCTCATCGGAGCCTCCCTGTTCTCACTGGTTTTCCGCGGCTTCGCTGGTGATGATCTCATCGCAGAACTGCTCGCCGGATTACCGGGTGGTGTCGTGGGTTCCATGATCTCAGTGATGCTGGTCATGTTCCTGCTCGGTTTCATTCTCGACTTCATCGAAATCACCTTCGTCGTGGTACCCATCGTCGGCCCTATATTACTCAAAATGGGCATAGATCCGGTCTGGCTAGGGATCATGATCGCTATAAATCTACAAACATCTTTCCTGACACCCCCCTTCGGCTTCGCCCTGTTCTACCTGCGTGGCGTGGCACCAAAGTCGGTCACTACCGGACAGATCTATCGGGGCGTGATGCCGTTTATAGTCATCCAGTTGCTCATGCTGTTGATGCTGGCGTATTGGCCAGAATTGGCGACTTGGTTACCCTCAATAATCTACGGGTAGGAGCGCCGCCCTCGGCGCGATTGGTTTCAAGTTTCAGGTTAAGGGCACCCTCAATATATTCGAGAACCGTCATCGCAGAAAATTCACAGATCCTGTAGGAGCGCCGCCCCGGCGCGATATCTTTTAGACAAAAGATACGGGATAAAGGATTCGAGATAAAAGACATAAAGAATTGGGACGTTTCTTAATCTTTTATCCTTAGTCCCGAATCTTTGATCTACTTTTTACAGAAAATAATCGCGCCGAGGGCGGCGCTCCTACAAATGAAATTCTAGCCAAACCACACCATTTCCCCCATAATTGCTCAAATGTACATCCCACCAGAAAATACCAGTGACCGCCTGTGCCGTTGAAAACATAAGGGTACTGCGACAGGATATCGACCTGTTCAGTGGGCCGCGTCAGGAGGACGGTTCGCCAACCTGGACCCTGCATGATCCAGTGCGCGGCAAGTTCTTTACCATCGGCTGGCTGGAATTCGAATTCCTGCGCCGGTGGGGCATGGGAAGCTTCAAAGAACTGGCGGAAAGTATTAACCGTGACACCCCGTTACGTGCCTCTGAGCAGCATGCAAAAGCCTTACAGCAATTCCTGCAAGCGAATGAGTTAGTACGAACAGATGACCGGGCATCGGTTGAACGTTTTAACAATACACGGCGTGCTCAGGCCTCCGCACTGGGAAAAAAGTTGATGCACAGCTATCTGTTTTTTCGCATCCCCTTAATCCATCCAGACAAATTTCTCACGCGTACTCTTCCCTATATCCGTTTTATATTCAGCAAACAATTTGCACTGTTCGTACTGGCACTCACTCTCCTTGGCCTGGTGTTAGTCGCAAAACAATGGGACTCATTCATAAATACCTTCTCCTACGCCTTCACCCTGGAGGGCCTGATTCTTTTCAGTGTGACCTTGTTTATTACCAAAATATTCCATGAACTCGGGCACGCCTATACAGCCAAGTATTACGGCGTAAAGGTGCCGAGTATGGGTGTGGCCTTCCTCGTCATGTGGCCGGTGCTGTTCACCGATACCAGCGAATCCTGGAAACTGGTCTCACGCCGCAGCCGCCTGCACATCGGTGCCGCAGGCATGATAGCCGAGCTCGGTCTGGCAGGACTGGCTACATTCATCTGGAGCTTCCTGCCGGAGGGTGCAGTCAAAAGTGCTGTATTCTTCATCGCCACCATATCCTGGATCTTCACCCTCGCTATCAATTTAAATCCCTTTATGCGCTGGGATGGCTACTATTTACTGTCTGACTACCTCGGTGTACAAAATCTGCAGGAACGGGCGTTTCGCTATGCCCGCTGGGTATTGCGTGAATGGCTGTTCAATTTTGGAGAACCCGCACCGGAAAGATTCAATCCCCAGAAACGAAAGATCCTGCTCATCTACTCCTTCAGCACCTGGATTTACCGTTTTATTCTATTCACCGGTATCGCCGTACTGGTTTACCATCTGTTTTTCAAAGTAGGTGGCCTATTTATGGCGGCCGTTGAAGTTTACTATTTTCTACTTTCTCCGATACTAAAAGAAATGAAAACCTGGATAGCCCGGCGTAAAAATATGCGCTGGAACCGTAACACAATCCGCACAGCGGGTATCCTGGTAGTGCTGCTGGGAATTTTTATGATTCCCTGGACAGCACACATCAGCGCACCGGGTCTACAGCGCTCCTTCGTCTACAGAGAAATATATTCTCCCACCCCCGCAAAGATCATCTCAGTCAAGGTGAAAAATGGACAGCAGGTAAAACAGGGCGATCTATTATTTACTCTGGATTCACCTGAGTTGGAACGCGACCTGAGCAGAATCCGGCGACGTATCCAGTCACTGCAATCACAACTGGCAAGAAAATCAGCGGATATTAATGCCCTGGAACGGCATAAAGTCATCGAACAGGAACTGGCAGCCGCCATCGCAGAATACCGGGGCCTACAGCGGCAATTCCAGCAACTATCACTGGTCGCGCCCTTCGATGGTGAAATCCGCGACATGCCCGATGCGCTGATTCCCGGTCGCTGGGTCAGTGACCAGTTGGCACTGGGACGCCTCATCAACCGCAGCCAGAATACACTGATTGCCTATCTTGATGAAAACAGCCTGATGCGCGTGAAGCCCGACAGTTCGGGGCGCTTCTATCCAGATAACCCGTCCCTGCCGGTCAAAGATGTGACCATTGGCCAGATAGACATGGGCAGCAGTCGTGAATTCTACGATCTCTATAATGCATCAATCTACGGCGGACCAGTTGCAGTAAGCAAACAAGCGAACGGTAAATCACTGTACACTCACCGGGCGATATATCGCGTTCAGTTAATCGCCAACGACAGATCCGAATCTCCTGATACCGTCGCCCGTGGTACCGTACGCCTGGAGGCTGAATCACAGAGCCTCCTGACTCGGTTCTGGCGTATGATTAGTGCGGTACTGGTCAGAGAAAGCGGATTTTGAAAAATGAAGTTTCAAGTTTTAATATAAATAAACCTGTAGGAGCGCCGCCCCCGGCGCGATATTATTTATGATCGTACCAAAGCATATTAATCGCGCCGGGGCAGCGCTCCTACAGAAATGATGGGGTCGGAGTCCCACCTCGGCCCCTTTAACAAAAGAACCTGTAGGAGCGTCGCCTCGGCGCGATATTATTTATGATTGTGCCAGAGCACATTAATCGCCCCGGGGCGGCGCTCCTACAGAGATCAAGGGCTCATAAATAAATGTATGGAATAAAAACTACACTGATTTTTTTGACACTCGCCCTGCTGCCTGGGGTTTTATCTCCCGTTTATGCGGAAACACAAATACAAACCCTCGAACTGCCGCTGGGAGACATCACCCTGAAGCCAGGCACCGCACTCAAACTCAAGGCACTGGCACTGAAAGCAAATCCAGAAATGGATATCAACAAGGCGCAGCTACTTGCCATCGAGGTACTGGCAAAATCTCGTCAGGGTCAGGGAATGATGCGTCTTCGTATAGGAAATGATCTGACGCCCTGGACTAAAGCTACGGGCACTCAGAAAAAATTCGACAGCAACGAATCAAATACATTTTCGACTATAAAAATACGTAGCCCCGAAGAAGGAAAGGGAAAAGTCTGGCAATTGCTTATTAATGGCTATATAAAGATACGGAAGGTTATCCTGTATACCATTCAAGAAACCGCACAGTCCGTAAAAGTGCAAAATGATTATCATCGCCTCCAGGTCAGAGACTGGAAGCATTCGATTATAATCAACCCAAATCAACATGTTTGATGCCATACGGAACAACTATGTCAACAAGCCTGTGTAATCATTGTTACAATGAAATTGATGCCACCGTCAGTTATGAACAAGATGGTGTCTACCTGCGAAAAAACTGCGACATTCATGGATCTCAATCAATCCGAATTGAAGAAGATATACAATTTTATCAACAGTCGCTGGTTAAAGGTCCGCATGCAGACTACTGGTATGGCTTGATAAATACCACTGCACTTGATGTAACCAGGCGATGTAATGTGCAATGCCCCCACTGTTACGCGTTACCAGAAGATGGTGCGATTGATCCCACTATTGAAGAAATAGTAGATGTGGCAAGAAAAATTGAAAAAGGAAACCAAATCATCCTGATGGGCGCCGAACCCACAATGCGGACTGACCTGCCAGAACTTGTGAGCACTCTGAAAACAACTTTCAACAAGCCTGTTGGCATCTATACAAATGCTATACGCCTGGCCAGTGAGCGGTATTCAAAAACGGTATCAGATGCAATAGATTATGCTACAGTATCACTGCATATGCGCGATTATCTACCGAATGAAAAGCTGTTCGATAAAAAGCTGAAAGGTATCAATAATCTGTTTAAAAACAATGTCCCCATATACCATATCAGCTTCTCATTGAGGACCCTTGATGATTTGGATGAGGTCTTCTCACACTGTAAAATGTTCTGGAACAAGGTACACCATTTTCGTATCAGAACACCCTCTGATGTTGGGCTATGTAATGACGAACCGATTTATCTATCCAGACTGTTCAAGCATTTTATTAAAAAAGCTCAACAGGAGCAGATGAAAATCCGCGTTCTACCATCTGACAATAACCCTTATCATATAAATGTAATGTTAAATAACCAGGTATTTCGACTAATACATTTTCCCAGTGTAAAGGAAGTTAATATGGATTACCTACAGACGCCACCCTATGCCTTATTCATGCCTGAATTGGGTGAAACTAACCTGGTGCATCAATTTATAATGCAGGAGCAGGAGAAGCTGGCGTCGGTTGAGGGAAATGTTTGAAAGGACAGGTCAAAGTTAAAAGCTCAAAGTTAAAAGTTAAAAGTTAAAAGTTAAAAGTTAAAAGAATGCTTTTAAGCTGTTAGCTTTAGGCTTTGAACTTTAAACTTTAAACTTTAAACTTTGAGCTTTAGGCTTTAGACTTTAGGCTTTAGACTTAATCAACCATGCAAGCTACTCACCCCTACAACAAATACACCATCACCAATGTCTATGGCACGGCAACGCCTGACCAACAGCAGCGCATTCTTGATTTCTGGCGTCGCAACAATGCAATAGGCAATCTACAGGAAGCGCAACAGCGCGTTCATCAGGTTGTACTGATTGCAGAAGACGAGGGCAAGCAGGTTGTTGGTGTCAGCACGGCCTATATTCAGCAGTACCAGGGCGACATGAAAAACTACTTCTTTTATCGTATGTTTATTGAGCCTGGTAGTCGTGTATATGGAATGATGGAGTTCATGACGCAAATGACACATGAATCATTAAAAAACTTCAACATGCCGGATAAGCCCGAAGGGATGATAGTCATTACAGAAAACCCGAAGTTAATGCGCAAAGGCATGCGCCGGATGCTCGCCAGAAGCGGGCTTGAATATATCGGGAAGGATAATTCACAGCAGGACACCTGGTATTGGGGTTTTGACAAGCCGTCGTTGCCGGGGAGGAAATAAGATTTTACTGTTTACGTAAATCATAATGCGTATAACGTAAAACAATCGCGCCGGGGCGGCGCTCCTACGAAAGCCAATTAAGTTTGTATATACTGTAGGAGCGCCGCCCCCGGCG
>JAADJE010000018.1 GCA_013150915.1 Gammaproteobacteria bacterium | reverse complement strand
AAGCATCCTGCCATTCTAATTCAATGCGTACAAATCATACGTTCCTTTCAGTTATCCGTTGGCAGTGAGATGAATATTCATTAATTAATAGAGGTCCCCTTATGTATTTTCCTGCCGATTCATTACAGACAGCAGCCCCGCTCAATGATGACAGGCAATATATGGATGTGATACCTATACCCTTTCCCTTACGGCGTTAGGGCAAAAAGGGGGTGTGTGTGCCATTAATTCCGTACAAACACTCCTGGCGCGATTTTGCTTCATATGTGTTAGTCCCTGAAACAATCACGCCGAGGACGGTGCTTATGGATTAAGGGGGACTCTATTAACAATTACATTATAAGAACGTTGTCTTAAAATATTTTTTTACTTTTTAATACAATCAGTTGTAAGATACACCTAATCCTACAGAGCACATATGTCTTATCTGGCTTATATCCCTTTAGTAATATACGTTTTTATCATCTACCCCCCTTTAGTAGGATTCATTATACGCACGTACACATTTAAAATGGCGCCGTTCTGATAATACAGAGTTCTGTGACAACGTAGGATAAAAGCAACGTTTCGGCACAACGCAATAAATAGTTGATAATGTATATTCAATTATTACAAGGTTAAAATTTCGCCCTGGACAGGGCTGATTTCGATTCTGAAGGAGACCGTAAATGGCTGACAAGAAACATTATGATACACCAATGCTGGATGAGCTGGAAAATGGCCCATGGCCCAGCTTCATTAGTGGCATCAAGCACCTGCGTGATGACCACGAAAATGGAACGATTCGTGGCGTAGCGAACAGTCTACTGGGTCAGCTAGAACATTCATATGAAACACGCAAGGGCTACTGGAAAGGCGGTACTATCAGTGTATATGGATATGGTGGTGGCATTATTCCTCGTTTTTCAGAAGTTGGCGACCAGTTTGTCGAGTCTAAAGAGTTTCACACCCTTCGCGTACAGCCGCCTGCAGGCAACTATTATACTACCGATATGCTTCGTCAGCTGAGTGAGAGCTGGGAAAAGTACGGCTCAGGTCTGATAACTTTTCACGGTCAGACGGGCAATATCATGTTTATCGGTACAACAAACGAGAACATTCAGCATTTTTTCGATGAAGTCAACGAGTACGGCTGGGATCTTGGTGGTGCCGGACCCTGCGTACGTACAGGTATGTCCTGTGTTGGAATGGCACGTTGTGAACAGTCTTGTTGCAACGAACACGCCATTCATCGTCATCTGATGAACAACTTTACCGATGATGTGCATCGCCCTGCTCTGCCCTATAAGTTCAAATTTAAAGTTTCTGGTTGTCCTAACGACTGCCAGAATTCCATTGAGCGTTCTGACTTCGCGATTATTGGCACCTGGCGCGATGATATGAAGGTTGATCAGGAAGAAGTTAAGGCTTTTATTGCCAAAAAGGGTCGCCAGTATGTTATTGATAACGTCACCACTCGCTGTCCTAGCGATTGTATGACACTGAATGATGATGACACACTGACTATCGATAACAGCAACTGCGTTCGTTGCATGCATTGCCTGAACGTCATGAACAAAGCACTGACACCAGGTGATGATCGTGGTGTAACCATTCTTATCGGCGGAAAGCGTACACTGAAAATCGGTGACCTGATGGGGACAGTAATTATACCGTTTAAGAAACTGGATACCATGGAAGACTACGAAGAACTTGTTGAACTGGCTGAGGAAGTTATTGATTTCTGGGCCGAGAATGGCCTTGAACATGAGCGCTGTGGTGAAATGATTGAGCGTATTGGCCTGGTTAACTTCCTAGAAGGCATCGGTATAGAGGTAGATCTGAATATGATCGCTGAACCCCGTCAATGCTCTTACATTCGTATGGACGGGTGGAATGAAGAAGCGACCAAATGGTTTGAGCGCAAGGCGGAAGAAGCTAGCGCCTGATCGATTTTACATCAAGATCGGCATCAATAAATCACCCGTCATTGTTTTCAATCGTGACGGGTAAACGAGATTATAGAACTACAGGAGAGAGACATGGCGCTAGATATGCGTAGTCCAATTGAATCAGGTTGTCCAGACGGCTTCCAGTACATGCATCCTACAATGCGTAGAAACTACGGTTTGTGGAAATATCATGAACATCCACGGCCGGGTGTACTCGTACATTACGCACATAGTGGTGAAGAGATCTGGACCGTTAAATGTGCTACTCAGCGTATTCTTGACTCATTTACCCTGCGCACACTGTGCGACATTGGTGACAAGTATGCAGACGGCTATATCCATTTCACAATTCGCTCAAATGTCGAATATGTAGTGGATACTGAAGAGAAGGTTCAACCTCTTATCGACGCAATCGAAGCCGCCGGCTTTATCGTTGGTGGTACTGCTAACTCTATCGCAACTCTTTCTCATACCCAGGGCTGGTTGCATTGCGACATCCCTGCCACAGACGCATCTGGCGTTGTTAAATCAATGATGGATGAACTGATTAATGAGTTCAAAGAATGTAATATGCCTAACCGTGTGCATATGAGTACGTCCTGTTGCCAGATTAACTGTGGTGGCTCGAGTGATATCGCCATCAATATTCAACACACTAAACCACCTCGTATCGACCATACTCAGGTCGGTAACGTCTGCGAACGGCCATCAGTTGTTGCGCGTTGCCCCGTTGCGGCGATTCGCCCGGCCATGGTCGATGGAAAACCATCGCTGGAAGTTGATGAAAAGAAATGTATCTGTTGTGGTGCCTGTTTCCCTCCCTGTCCTCCAATGCAGATCAATGATGCAGAACATTCAAAACTGGCTATATGGGTTGGTGGTAACCACTCAAATGCACGTGGCAAGCCTACCTTCCAGCGTCTGGTTGCAGCCGGCGTACCGAACAACCCGCCACGCTGGCCTGAAGTGACGGCTATCGTTAAAAAGATTCTTAATACCTATAAAACAGATGCCAAAGACTGGGAACGCATGAATGACTGGATTGAACGTATCGGCTGGCCTCAGTTTTTCGAAAAGACCGGGCTACCGTTCACCAAGTACCATATTGATAACTGGCGTGGTGCCCGTAACAGTCTGAACGCTTCAACCCATATCCGTTTCTAATCTGTTATTCAGGATCTTATGTTATGAAACTTGCTATACAAATAAATGAGGGGCCTTATCAGCATCAGGCCTCTGATTCAGCGTATCAGTTTACCCGAGCTGCTTTAGCAAAGGGTCATGAAATATTTCGTGTTTTCTTATATCACGACGGTGTCAATAACGCGACGCGTCTGGCAGTCCCTCCGCAGGATGACAGAAATATCACCCAGCAGTGGACTCAGCTCCAGAAAGAACACGAACTCGACCTGGTTGTCTGTATCGCAGCCGCTCAGCGCCGCGGCCTGCTCGATGAGGACGAGGCAAAGCGTCAGGGTAAAGATGCTAACAATATAGCAGAAGGTTTTCGTATCTCAGGGCTTGGACAGCTGATCGAAGCCGGTATCGAAGCGGACCGTCTGGTCGTATTCGGCGATTGAAAGGGGGGGATTCGAAATGGCTAAAAAATTCTTGTTTGTAAACCGTAAAGCACCATACGGCACTATTTACGCCCTGGAATCACTTGAAGTTGTCCTTATCAGTGCCGCATTCGAGCAGGTGGTTTCACTGGTCTTTATGGATGACGGTGTCTATGAGCTGACCAGGGGCCAGAAAACGGATGCTATCGGGATGAAAAATTTCTCACCGACCTATTCTGCTCTGGGTGACTATGAAATCAAGAATATCTACATAGAGAAAGAATCTCTCGAAGCTCGTGGATTGACACTTGATGACTTACAGCACCTGGTCTGGGAAGATGAAGATGATGACTGGGCTGAAAAAGACTCCATTCATCTGGTTTCCAGCAAAGAACTTGCAAGCATCATGGCTGATCAAGAAGTCATCATCACATTCTGACGGAGATTATTATGTCTACACTTCATACTATAAATAAATCACCGTTTGACCGTAACAGTTTAGGCAGTTGTCTGAGAGTCATCAGCGACAGTGACGCCATTCTGTTGATTGAAGACGGCATCTATGCAGCAACATCAGGCACCATCTTTTCCGATGTTGTTAAAGCTGCCGTACAATCGCATTCCGTCTATGTGCTCGGCCCTGATCTCAGTGCTCGTGGCATGAAAGAAGACGGTATCGTAGAAGGAGTCAACGTTGTTGATTATGAAGGTTTTGTTGATCTCGTCACCGAGTATGATAAAACGAACAGCTGGCTTTGAACTGGGAATTTCTGATATGTCTGGACGAGTTCATGAATTGTTTAGAGATTTCCTTGTACTAATTATTAATTCATTATTCAGGAGGCTAACATGCCTATAGAAGTAAATGGAGTATCCCACGAAACAGATGAAGAAGGTTACCTGGTAAACTTGGCTGACTGGACCAGAGAACTCGGTGAAGCGCTGGCTACAGAAGATGATTGTGAACTCACCGATGCCCACTGGGAGGTTATCAATTTCCTGCGTGAGTATTATGAAGAATACCAGATAGCACCTGCAGTGCGTGTACTGACCAAAGCCATCGGCAAACGGCTTGGTAAAGACAAAGGGAACAGCAAATATCTTTACGAACTGTTCCCTTACGGCCCGGCAAAGCAGGCTTGTAAATATGCAGGTCTACCTAAGCCTACAGGCTGCGTCTAATAAGAGCCTGATCAGTGGGGGGGGACACCAGTCCCTTCTCATTTCATTGAATTATTTATTTTGACCTTTTTACTGGGGGCTTCAGAGACATGTCATTCCTGACAATACTCTTCGCAACATTATTTTATTTTGCAACAGCCGTATTACTTTTTGGCGTTGGTTATAAAATCTGGCAATATGCGATTACACCCGCACCTCTAAAGATCCCTACGATGCCAGCGCCGATTACAAAATTAGGTGTTGTTTTACGTATGACCGAGGAAGTCGTCCTCTTTAAAAGTCTATTCAAATCTAATAAATGGATCTGGATTTTTGGCTGGATGTTTCATTTTGCACTGTTACTGGTACTTCTACGCCATCTACGTTATTTCCAGGAGCCCGTCTGGTGGTGGGTAGATCTGATTCAACCGGTTGGTATGTATGCAGGTTTTGTCCTGGTTATCGGCCTACTTGGTCTGATTACACGCCGTATAGTTGTCGCGCGCGTGCGGTATATTACTTCACCCTCCGATCACTTGATGTTAATACTGATAATTTCTATTGGCCTGACCGGCCTGGCGATGCGATACATTCTTCGTACTGACATTGTTTCTGTAAAAGCATTTATGCTTGGTCTTTTGTATCTAGATGTACAGCCTATCCCGACTGACTGGCTATTCCTTACCCATATAACACTGGTTATTTCATTACTGCTGGTATTCCCATTTAGCAAGTTGCTGCACGCACCCGGCATCTTCTTCAGTCCTACTCGCAACCAGGTGGATAACCCACGAGAGAAAAGGCATATAGCTAAATGGGCGGCCAAGCTAGACGCTACTAGAAAAAGTTAAGTATAGGCTGTAACTAACTGATATTAAATAAATAAAGGATCTTACAGTGGCCGATTTTGAAACTCCGGAATTAAAAGACTATATAGAGGTTCCATTACCCCAGATTGGTGTAATGGAAGGTAGCGGTCCATTTAAGGCTAAACCTGATCATCAGGAGGCTCTTGGCTTCCCGGGTGAACTCATTGATGACTGGGAAAATGTTGCCATCAATAAACTGGCTGATCTGACAAACAGATATCGTGGCCTCCGAGTTTTTCTTGACGCCTGTGTGAAATGTGGTGCCTGTACAGATAAATGTCATTACTATCTTGGTACCGCAGATGCCAAAAATATGCCTGTTGCACGCCAGGATCTATTACGTAGCGTCTATCGCTACTACCATACACCGGCGGGTAAGTTTCTTAAAAAGTTTGGCATGGAAAAGCTTATAGGTGCACGCAAACTAACAGAAGATATCATTAATGAGTGGTACAACTATTTTCATCAGTGCTCACAGTGTCGCCGTTGTTCTGTATTCTGCCCTTACGGCATTGATACGGCGGAAATCTCGATGGCCGCACGTGAAGTTCTCGATTCTATCGGTGTAGGTCAGAAATATTGTAATGAAATTATCGGCAAGGTCTACAAGATTGGTAATAATCTTGGTCTCCCTGAACCCGCTCTGGCAGATACCCTTGAAGGTCTGGAAGAAGAGATAGAAGAAGATATTGGTGTTGCGGTCAAAATGCCACTTGACCAGAAAGGTAAAGATATTCTGCTGGTCACCCCTTCTGCTGATTTTTTTGCCGAACCCCATGTCGATGGCCTAATTGGTTATGCCAAGGTGTTTCACCAGGCAGGATTGAGCTGGACACTCAGTTCTCATGCGTCTGAAGCCGGTAATTTTGGTATGTTTATTGGCAGTTATGAAAACATGCAGCGAGTCTCCATGCGTGTACGCGAAGCAGCGATTGAGTTGGGGGTGAAACGTATTGTCTTTGGTGAATGTGGGCACGCCTGGCGCGTAGCCTATAGTTTCCTGAACACCCTCGTTGGACCCTTTGATTTTCTTGATCCCAATTACCCGGTTCCACAACACATCCTGGAAGTCACTCATGACCTCATCCAGCGCGGCAAGTTGAATATTGATGCCTCACAAAATGATCACATGACCCTGACATTCCATGACTCCTGCAATGTTGCACGTGCTACGCGTATGGGCCCAAAACCCGGTGGACAGATGGTGATTCCACGAGAGGTTATCAAAGCGGTCTGCAACAACTATTACGATATGCCTGAAGATACGATTGGCGAAGCTACCTACTGTTGTGGTGGTGGCGGCGGTATTCTTACCGATGATCTGATTGAGATCAGAGTCAAGGGTGCAATGCCCAGAATGCAGGCACTGAAGACCGTTGTTGAAGAAAACGGCGTTACCCACATGGCCGCTATATGTGCCATCTGTAAGTCACAATTCTCCAAGGTTATTCCTTATTATGGATTTACCATGGATCAGATTATCAGTGTCCATCAGCTTGTAGGCGATGCACTGGTATTTGAATCAGAAATATCTGAATCATCTAATGAATCTGAGGAAACTGAAAATGAGAAAGAATAACTATTCGATTTTAACTGAAACAAGTTGAGGCACGAGGATTAAAGAAATGGCAACTTCAAGCGAAGAAATGCAAAAAGACCAAAATTTTCGCCGTTATAAAGACGGTGATTACATCGAAAAAGATATGCATCAGAAAATCTTCCAGGCTGGTTGGTCGTACAGGTGTCCAACATATATCCAGCGCACACCGCCGTGCCAGGGCAGTTGTCCTGCCGGTGAAGATATTCGTGGTTGGCTTGATATCGTTCGTGGAATAGAAAAACCTTCCGGTGACATGGCTATGCAGGAATATGCATTTAGACGCCTGACAGATGCTAATCCTTTCCCGTCTATGATGGGACGCGTCTGTCCCGCTCCCTGTGAGAAAGACTGCAACCGCAATCACGTTGATGATTTTGTCGGTATTAATTCGGTTGAACAATATATTGGCGATACGGCCATTGAAAATAACTTTAACTACGAAGCTGGCCCAGACACAGGTAAAAAAGTTGCGGTTATTGGCGGCGGACCTGCTGGCATGTCAGCCGCTTACCAGCTCCGACGCATGGGTCATAATGTGACCGTGTTCGAAGAAAGAGCGGAACTGGGCGGCATGATGCGTTATGGTATTCCAGGCTATCGTATTCCACGCGAAAAACTGGCTGCTGAAATCAACCGTATTACCGATATGGGTGTTGAAGTAAAAGCCAACACTCGCGTTGGGAAAGACATTAAGATTGATCAACTGGAAAAGGATTTTGATGCTGTTCTGTGGGCATTGGGTTGCTGGACCGGCCGTGGATTGCCGATTGATGGATGGGAAACAGCATCAAATTGTGTTGATGGTCTTTCATTTCTGGAGGCCTTCAACAATGGCCGCATGAAAGTCACGGGTAAAAAACTGGTCTGTGTTGGCGGTGGTGACACCTCCATTGATGTTGTCTCCGTAGCTCGCCGTATCGGCTTCAATGCGGAGGCTGGTCTACCTGAAGACATTCTTAGTAACAACGAGACACAAGATCAATCACTCGCTGATGCCGCATTACCCTGTGAGGCAACACTGACATCACTGTTCACCAAGGACAAGATGATGGCAGCAGAACACGAGATCACTGATGCAATCGAAGAGGGCGTCACCATTTTTGATGGCGTTATGCCACTCGAAGTTATCCTCGGTGATGATGGCAGGGCAACAGGCCTGAAAGTGTGTGACTGTACTATGGATGGCATGAAACCTGTACCAACAGAAGGCACAGAACGTGTCATTGAGGCTGACATCATTGTTGCTGCAATTGGTCAGGGTGGTGATATGGCAGGCCTCGAAGACTTTGCAAATGAGCGCAATTTCATCAATGCTGACAAGAACTATCAGGTGGTCGATAAACCAGGGCATTTTGTCGCCGGTGATATTGTGCGCCCTCACCTGCTGACAACGGCTATAGGTCAGGCATCGGTAGCTGCTGAAAGCATTAACTCGTATGTGATGGCTAAAAAAATGCTACGTCGCCCAAAGGTTGACAAGCATCATTTCAGTTTGTCAAACAAACTTATTGAAGCGGGTCTAGAACCTGATGAATACGACAAGAAATCCTCTAGAGGCACCTCCGAAGAGAATTACG
The DNA here is from genome assembly GCA_013150915.1 of Gammaproteobacteria bacterium. GTDB lineage: Bacteria > Pseudomonadota > Gammaproteobacteria > BMS3Bbin11 > BMS3Bbin11 > BMS3Bbin11. The sequence continues at coordinate 7,641 of JAADJE010000018.1, read as the reverse complement.
CTGTACACAACTTCGATGATCGCTCTGAACATGAAATCATTGCTTATGATAAGTTATTTCTGGGGCATTTTAAGCCTGTAGATCGAAATCTGCGTGCTGAAGATGTTCCAAGCTCAGATCAGGTACTGGGTCACTTCCATGAGAGGATGGCGGGACTGTCAGAAGATGCTGCAGTCGCTGAAGCCGAACGCTGCATGAGCTGTGGTATATGTTTTGAATGTGACAACTGTGTCATCTTCTGCCCACAGGATGCTGTTTATCGTGTCAAGAAGGACCAATCTACTATGGGCCGATATGTCGCTACTGACTACAGCAAATGTATCGGTTGCCAAATCTGTGCTGATGTATGCCCGACGGGTTATATTGATATGGGACTGGGTGGATAAACGAGGATCCAGGATGAATATTTTGCATTTACTTAAAGCGTTTTTGATAACAGGGGTCATGCTGATGGCTACAGCAGTCAGTGCAGAAGTTCCACTACCTGAGATACAGACAGGTGAAGGCAACTGCGTCGAACCGACTGATATCATGCGTAAAGATCACATGAACTTTATTTACCATCAACGTGATGAAACCATGTATCAGGGGATACGTACTTCAAAATATAGTCTGAAACAGTGTGTCAGTTGCCATGCCATTAAGGACGACCAGGGTGAATACGTCCGCGCAAATGACCCTAAATATTTTTGCACCTCCTGCCATGAATACGTAGCCGTCAAAATAGACTGCTTCGAGTGCCACGCTGATACGCCCAGATCGACAGATAAACATGAACTCAGGGTCAATGAATAGGTCACCATCATGAGTAATAAGGCGAGTAATAAGGAATTGGTAAACCAGAAACGCAGAGCCATACTTGGTGGAACAGCCGCAGCCATTACAGGCGCAGCAATTGCACCAGGTGTTTTCCTTACAGAAACAGCACAGGCTCGACCTCTTGATGAGCCTGTAAATGGCAAAATACGCTGGGGGATACTGGTTAATACCAACAACTGCAATGATTGTAACGACTGTGTAATAGCCTGTCAGGAAGAAAACGGCTGGGGGATAGGTTCAACAGATGAACAAAAATCCCGTCCGGATCAAAAAGCACAATGGATACGCACAGTAAAAGTAACAAACAAAAAAACCGGCTATACGAAAACATTGCCGATGTTCTGTCAGCACTGCGAGAATCCACCTTGTGTTGATGTATGCCCTACCGGTGCATCGTTTAAACGTGCAGATGGCATTGTTCTGGTCGATAAACACATCTGTATCGGCTGTCGTTATTGCATGATGGCCTGCCCCTACAAGGCACGCTCATTTATCCATGAAAAATTAACTGATCAGCGCAGTTATGCACCACGCGGTATAGGTACAGTAGAAGGCTGCACCCTGTGTATCCAGCGTGTTGATAATGGTGAAGACCCTGCATGTGTAGTGGCCTGTAGCAACTCTTTGATATTTGGTGATTTGAATGATCCTGACAGTGAAATATCAAAGGAACTTGCGCGCAATGGCGGGACCCAGATCAGGGCAGACCTCCGGTTAAATCCAGGCATAATATACCAGGGCTTAAATTTCTAAAGGCTTAACCAACAATGAAAAAAGTATACTTTTCTGAAATCAGTGGCAACAGCCTCGGATATCTCGCACTCGTTGCCGGGCTCGGCCTGCTTGTACTGCTCGGCCTCGCTGCCTTCTGGTATATGGAGTATAACGGTCACTGGGTGACTGGTATGAACGATCAGGTAGTCTGGGGGATCCCCCATGTATTTGCCGTATTTCTTATTGTGGCCGCATCCGGTGCACTGAACGTCGCATCGATCTCATCGGTATTCTCAAAGACGGCCTATAAACCACTGGCCCGCCTTTCCGGCTTGCTTGCGCTTGCATTGCTGGCGGGCGGCCTAATGGTTCTGGTACTTGATCTTGGCCGTCCCGACCGTCTCATCATAGCGATGACTAAATATAATTTTAAGTCAATTTTTGCCTGGAACATCTATCTTTACACTGGTTTCTTCGTCGTCGTCATTGTTTACCTGTGGATGATGATGGAACGAAAAATGAACAAATACACTCATGCAGCAGGTACTGCAGCCTTCATCTGGCGTCTCACATTGACAACAGGTACTGGCTCAATCTTTGGTTTTATCGTTGCACGCCAGTTTTATGATTCGGCCATTTATGCGCCAATGTTTATTATCATGTCATTTTCGTTTGGACTGGCAATATTCATTCTGATGTTAATGGCGATATACGGTGGCACGGGGCGTCCGCTGGGTGATGCCATCCTGTTCCGCTTGAAGAACCTGCTGGGTGTCTTTGTTGCAGCAGTATTATTTATGGTGATAATCTTTTTCCTGACAGCACTTTATGCCACTGAACATCATGACGTTGTCAGATTCATCCTGAGTGGCGACAATATTTATACCAAACTTTTCTGGGTCGTCCAGGTGATTCTGGGAAGCCTCGTGCCCATCGCAATTTTCTATAATCCGGTAACGGGTACTTCCCGCGCATGGATTGCAATTGGCTCAATCCTGGTTATTCTGGGTGGTTTTGTGCAGATTTTTGTTATCATCGTCGGTGGACAGGCGTTCCCTCTAGTACTGTTTCCGGGCATGGAAGTCAGCAGCAGTTTTTATGATGGCGTGGTGGGGTCATACACCCCTTCTCTGCCAGAGTTTCTGCTTGGTATAGGCGGCGTCGCTGTCGCTCTGATCATCGTCACACTTGCACTGAAAGTCCTGCAGTTCACGCCAAACAGCCTTGCCGATGAAGATGTAGACCCCCATTACGTAAAAGCAAAATAGTATTTCTAGCCGCAGAGACGCAAAGGCACTAAGAGAATATCCCCTGTAAGTACGAATTCATTCGCACAGTATAATTTTGTGCTGCTACCTTTGCGAGAATGGGTCCACGCCTACAATTATTGGGCCTCTGCTCTTTTTCATTTGCTTCACCAGGTCGGGTCCTAAAGGTTATACTGTCTGCACCATGACCAACCCGCGTATATTCATTTCTGCAGCTTCTAAATCGTCGGGGAAGACGACAATTAGCATTGGACTTTGCGCTGCGTTCAAGGGCATGGGCAAAAATGTCAGTCCTTTCAAAAAAGGCCCAGATTATATAGACCCTGTCTGGCTTTCCCATGCTGCAGGCAAGCCCTGTTACAATCTCGATTTCTACACCTCAGATTCTGACGAGATTCTTAATACCCTGATCAGACACAGTCAAGGATCCGATATCTCAATCATAGAGGGCAATAAGGGCCTCTACGATGGCCTGGATCTTGATGGAAGCAATAGTAACGCAGCGCTGGCGGTATTAAGCAGAACACCCGTTATCCTGGTTATTGACTCAAGGGGTATGACACGCGGGATTGCCCCTCTGATACTGGGTTATCAGGCCTTTGACGCTGACATACAAATTGCTGGTGTAATATTGAATAATGTCGGTGGCTCCCGCCATGAGGGAAAATTGCAGCGTGTCATCGAGCATTATACGGATGTTCCAGTTGTCGGTGCGGTACATAAAAATGAACAGCTGCATCTGCCTGAACGTCATCTTGGACTGAAACCCGGTAATGAATATGGTGAAGTTGAAGACAAAATCAGGAATATCGGGCAAATAATCGCTAGTCAGGTTGAGCTGGAAAGGATTCAGACCATTGCAAATAGCGCCGCTGAAATATTTACTCACAGTCAAAAGGTGCTCAGGCACGGTCGCGGTAAAACTATACGGATTGCGATCGCTCGTGATAGCGCCTTCAACTTTTACTATCAAAATGATCTCGATGCATTCGTAGAATGCGGTGCGGAACTCGTCGAATTTGATACCATACTCGATCATAAACTCCCTGATAACATAGACGGTCTGTTCATCGGTGGCGGCTTCCCCGAAACACAAATGGGTAAACTGGCACAAAATATTCAGTTAAAACAGGAAATACACAGCAAAATTGAAGATAATTTGCCCGTCTATGCCGAATGCGGTGGACTGATGTACCTCAGTAGAAGTATAGAATGGCGGGGTAAAAAGGCGGACATGGTCGGAACCATCCCCACGGGTAGTATTGTGCATGACAAACCACAGGGACGTGGATATGTCGTGATGGAAAAAACGGCTGCGTTTCCATGGTCTCAGGAAAGGTCTGATAACAGGAACAGGAAGATTATTAAGGCTCATGAGTTCCATTATTCTTCGCTGGAAAATCCGGGTAAAACAAGCGAACATGCATTTCGGGTGTTGCGTGGCACCGGAATTGATGGAAAATATGACGGAATAGTGTATAAAAACATGCTTGCCTGTTATACACATCAGAGAAATACATGCAGCAACCCCTGGGTTAGGCAGTTTACTGATTTCGTTAAAAGTAAATCGTTAAGGTATGCCTAACTATATATCCTATCCCCAAACCTACACTATTAAGAGCAAACGACTATGCTACTGGAAGTAACAACTAAGGCGGCCCAGCAGATTCGCTATCAGGCCAAACAAAACCGCACGGAAGGCATGCCCTTGCGTATTGCCGCCAAGCGCAACCCGGACGGTTCCCTGCACTACGGCATGGGCTTTGATGATACCGGCAGAAATGACGATACGACATTTAAAACTGCTGGGATTGACGTCGTTATATCGCCGATGAGCCTGGATTTACTCAGTGATACCGTACTTGATTATGTACAATTAGACGATGGAAAGTATGAATTTATCTATCTAAATCCCAATGATCCAAATTATAAGCCTCCAGAAGAGGAGAAGTAGATTGAAGAAAGCAGAAGCAAGGATTGTGGTTACCTCATGTCCGCTGTAAATTCTGCAAGAGATAACGGCCTTTAGTTTCTAAGATTCTCTTGCAGAGGCCATAGAGAGCACACAGGGGAAACAAAAAACCTTACAAAACATTTATGGAATAGACGTGATTTTGAATAATACCTGTCTGAATGAAATAGATGAAGACGAAGCGGCAGAAAAAGGTTCATCCATCTGCAAGCGCTTGCGTGCCCGATTTGGGCATATTATGTGCAACCGCCTGATTATCTCATTACTCATCATCATCTCTTTATTTCTGCTCCTGACTCTCTATAATTTGCTCTCTTTACTGGAGACAGGTCAATCGCCCTCTTACGTCAATTTCACCTTGTCCATCACAGGGCTTGCCTGGACAATCTATCTGCTAACACGTGCCACAAAAAATCTGGTCATCCCTCTGAGAAATCTTCGAGACTGGACCTATCGTATGCGCGAAGGCGAACTTAGTGCACACGTGGCGCTTCCTGCGCATGGCCAGTTGTGCCAGCTTTTCCTGGATATAAATAAGCTGAGTGATACATTCTCAGAACTATCGCGCAACATGGAAGAAAAGGTTCAGGAACAAACGCGCTATATCGCAAAAAAGAACGTGACGCTGCAAATTCTTTATGATGTTGCGTCCAGCGTTAATACTACGCAGGACATTCAGGATCTGCTGGGCCGTTCACTGAATGCAGTAAAAGGGATTTTTGATGCTCGAGCAGCCAATATCCGACTGCTGGATAACGATAACAATTTCCGTCTGCTTACCACGAGTGGTTTCCGTGACCAGGACAATGACTACGCTTTATTAAAAACAGCAGAGCTGGAATTATGCGAAATGACATTTGAATCCCGTGAAATTCATGTAGTGAACAATCTAATCGATGTACGGTATCTCAGTGGGCCTACCTTTGCCGGCATAGATACTTTGGGCTTAATATCTGTACCCCTTACCTATCATGACAAAGTTCTGGGAATATTTAATCTGTTTACTGATGCAAACACTAACCGTGTGGAACAGGATTTACGCGAGTTACTGATGAATATTGGCCAGCATCTGGCCATGGCTATTCAGAAAACACGGCTGGATGAAGAATCTCGCCGGGTAGGTATCATCGATGAACGTAACAGACTCGCCCACGAACTGCATGATTCACTGGCACAAAGTCTTGCTAGTTTACGCTTTCAGGTTCGCGTACTGGATGACACCTTACAATCCGGCATCGATGAAAATGTCTGGACAGAAATGGAAAGGATAGAAAATAGCCTTGATGAAGCCTATAGTGAATTACGTGATCTCATTGCCCATTGCCGCATTCAAAATGACAGTCAGGATTTTAGCCAGAACATCAAGACACTGGTGAACCGCTACAGGAATGAAACAGAAATACACTTTCTGTTGCAAATTGAATGGGGAATCCTGGTGTTACCCTCGGACACTGAAATGCAGGTTTTACGCATTATTCAGGAATCGTTGCGTAATATCTATAAACACAGTAATGCCAACACTGTGCGTGTACTGCTGAGCAAATCAGGGGAGTCAAACTACCAGGTCTTGATCGAAGATGATGGCGTTGGTTTTGTCAGGCAACAGAAAAATAACAGTACAGGCGAACACATCGGCCTAAAAATAATGCAGGAAAGAGCGCGCCGCTTTGGTGGGGAGCTGGACATCGAGAGTGAACCCGGAGAGGGGACACGTGTCATACTCGGTTTCAGCTATACAGAACCGAAGTCATCACATCCACAATACAAGAAATGGAATTTATAAACGTGCTTACACATGGTAGATACCTATAATGCGTATCCTTTTAATTGATGACCACACCCTTTTCCGCGTTGGATTACAGGGGTTACTGGAAAACCGAAATATAGAAGTTGTTGCCTCTATTGGTGATGGAAATGAAGGCATCCGTATCGCCATGGAAATACTACCGGATGTAATCCTGCTGGATATGCGAATGCCAGAACCGGATGGCCTGGCTGTTTTGCATAAGCTGCGCGAGAACGGTCTTGAAATGCCAATTGTAATTCTCACCACCAGCAGTGATGAGAAGGATCTTGTCGCATCACTTAGAAATGGCGCCAGTGGCTATCTTCTAAAAGACATGGAACCTGATGCACTTGTACAATCATTACGTGAAGTACAATCAGGTAAAACTGTCGTGGCACCTGAACTTGCTGGCTCTTTGGCACGTGTCGTACAGGGTGGAGAGCCGAATAATATTCGAGATCCAGAACATGATCCGTTTAGAGAACTGACGCCACGTGAAACAGAAATACTGACCTTCCTCGCCAACGGCCAAAGCAACAAATCCATCGCAAGAGATCTGGGGATTTCGGATGGGACTGTCAAATTACATGTGAAAGCAATTCTACGGAAACTGGGAGTTCATTCAAGAGTGGAAGCAGCGGTCATAGCTGTGGAACAGGGGTTGAGAGAATCGTATAAGCAACGAAATAGCTAGAGGGGAAATGAGAGGAAATACAAATTATTCAGAAAAGATGTTGATGTAATTTAGGGAACCTCTGATCCAGAATAAAAGATCCCGCCAGAAATATCTGGCGGGATCAGGCTACGCAGTAGCCGTGGGAGATTCACATCCCGTCAAAGAAAATGTATTCTTACGCAGTACAAGCTAAGGAGATTATGCTTCAGTAATTAGAATACATATTGTACTTGTGCGAAGAGTTCATCCTCATTCTTACCAGCGACACCTTTTTTGTCCTCATTGATACGGTAGGTAATCTGAGTTTTGATTTTTTGTTTTTTAATGAACCAGTTTAGACCATATTCAGATCGCGTCCATTCTGTTTCATAGTTATCAGCATCTTGTAATTGATAACCGAGTACCA
>JAADJE010000063.1 GCA_013150915.1 Gammaproteobacteria bacterium | reverse complement strand
GGATAGACTAAATATTGCATTAACTATTCTAGTTTTCATTATTCTTCATCCATTCAGAGTACTCTATGGTTTTTAACTCTAACAGTTATATCGACAGAATGTCTGCATATAGACATCTCCGTATCTGGGCATTTCCTTTCTTTGTTTGCCTAAACTATCCATATATAGATATTTTCTCTCATTTTACAATTTTGTCTTTCATCCTTTGTCTAAAACCATCGCGCCGGGACGACGCTCCTACAACTTTTCCCTTTCCTAAAAAGACACAAAATTCATACCACCAGATCATCCACGTCTACCTTCATCGCCGTCGCCAGTTTCTTAAGCACTGTTATACTTCCCTTTCTCTGTCCTGACTCGATCTGCGCAATGGTGGACTGATGTGTACCACTTAGCGTAGCCAGCGCTGCCTGTGACATCCCGCTGTATTTTCGCCACACTTTTAGTGGATTCTCACCATCCAGTAATGCTTCTGTAATTTCAAAGGGGATGGCATCACTCTGGTCTCTCATCGCTTCGTCGTAGGCAGCAATATCTTCTGCGATTTCTGCTTTTTCCAGTAGTGCCCTGTATTCATCGTACGGCAATACTGCGTATTCCGGTGTGCCATTTTTTTCAATAATCTGTGCGCTCATTTGTATATATCTCCGCGTGATCCAACCTTTACTACCAGTATCACCAACTGCCTTTATACATAATAACCATTAATCCTTAGTCTTTCCTCCCGCCCCCCTTTCAACTTTCAACTTTCAACTAAATCATACCTCCACTCCCGCCACCCCTGCATCAGTGGAAAATACAGCGCCAGACGAACAGGTAGATCTTACTGCCTGTTAATAGCCTCGGCATATCGCTCAAGCTGTGGTTGATAACGTTCCTGTTCACGGTCGAGAAATTCATCCAGTCCGCTACCGGTATGACTGCCTGTTTTATAATCGATGATCCAGCGGGTTCCCTGTTCATCGATGAAGGTGCGGTCGATGACCATGTTATAGACCTTGCCATTAAATACACTGCTGATGGCATATTCGGATTGAACATCTTTGTGTTCAGCTGACAAGATCCAGCGTCCTCGTTTATCCTCCAACATCCCCTGTAGTGATGCGTTAACCCGCTCAAGTGCCTGATCCAGAAGTTCCAGCGGCAGTCCTTCATGTCTTAGCCTCTGACGGCTGATGGTGCTTAATCGTGACAAATCCACGTCAGCACTGGAGTGAATACCTTTCTTAGAAAGATATTCCAGTTGCCTGTGTACCACTGTGCCGACAAGTCGCGCCGATTCACTGGCCCAGTCGAATTCTACTGTCTCTTCGGTTTCTATCGCTTGTTGTGTGAGCGCAAGAACGCTTGCAGGCGCTGGGGGACAGGCCCAGTCAGTCACCAGTCGTTTTCTGGTCGGTTGGGTTACGACGCCTGTCTCTGTTGTGTCCTGGGTAAGCGATTCAACTTCCTCTTCTGAAAACAGGGCAAACTGATTCTCATAATCGTCTTTCACAACCGGCCAGAACTGAAACAGCAATGTTGATTCTGAGGGTGTTCGCAGCACATCTTTTTTGCTATCAATTTTAGCGTGTCCGAGCAGATGCAGGTGCTTACGGGCACGGGTGGCGGCGACATACAGCAGACGTCCATTTTCATACTGGCTCTTTTCCTTATCCAGATATTTGATGTATTCAACCGTCTGATTTGTACCATCTGCGACGGATGCTATGGGACCAAACATCAACTCAGGTTTTCCTGTCTCACCGGTTCGTTCCAGCCAGTACAATAATCGTGATTTATCCTGGCCGGTATACTTGCCAAGCCCCGGTAAAATCACCGTATCGAACTCAAGGCCCTTGGACTTGTGCATGGTCATAACCTGCAGGCGCCCATCGGCCTCTACATCCGGGCGGGCAAACAGACTCGATACCTTATCGTGCAGCAATTCAGGTGTAACGGGCTCGCCCCCATCATCGATCTCCTGTAACAAACCCAGGTAAACCTCAGCATCCTCTCTGTCGTTCTGGCTATGCAGACAGGCGGGCCCACCCAGTGATATCCACGCCCCTTCTACCCAGCCACGCAGGAAATGCCGGCCACGTTGTGCCAGCACTTTTTCGAGTACCGGCATGATGCGTCTGAGACGCTGCTGGCCATCATCACTGATCTGCTCCCTGCAGGTCTCATCTCTAAGTAGATCAATAATCGCTGACTCTCTATCCATCGCTGTCAGTGCATGTAGATCAGCCAGTGTCAGGCCACACCAGGGCGCACGCAGAATCGCCAGCCAGCTGATACGGTCAGCGGGATGAATTAATGCCCGTGTTAATGAAAGCAGATCCTGAACAACCGGCCGCTGAGTCAGTTTATCAATCTCTACGGCCTGGTATTTGTGACCATGGGTTTGTAACTGATGAATAATCTCGACGGCATGGGCCTTACTGCGCACCAGTATCGCAATAGTCGCCTCTGGATCATCCTTCCAGCACTGTTCTACCACTTCCAGCACGTGATAGGTCTCTATCGCTTCATCACGCTCAAACTGCGGGTGCACAACGACTGCCTCGTCTTCCAACTGGCCTTTAAAGGGTACCGAGCGGGTGTAATGAACGGCACCCCTGAGCTTGTTACTCTCGGGTGGCAAAATCTGTGGAAAGGCCTGATTCACCCAGTCGATGATGCCTGCCTGCGAACGGAAATTAACACTGAGCTGCAGCGCCTCCAGTGGCACACTGCCAAGCTGGCCTTCCCATGCCTGCAGAAACAGCCCCACTTCGGCTTCACGAAAGCGGTAGATGGACTGCATCGGATCACCCACCAGAAAAAGCGTGCGCCGATCCCCCGGTGTCCAGCCTGCGGTGAGCTTACTGAACAGGGTATACTGATTTTGCGAGGTGTCCTGGAATTCATCCACCAGCAGATGTTTTATCTGGTAATCCAGCCTGAGAGATAAATCCGTCGGTGCCTGTTCATCCCCTAACGCACGATCGGCTCGAATCGTCATCTCGCTGAAGTCCACCTCTCCGCGCTGACCGAATACCAGCTGCAACTGCCCGACTGCATTGACCAGTAACTGAAACAGTGATTCGACCAGCCGCCATTCATCATCGGCATAACCGGGCGCGGGTAATTTTTTCAGAGCCGCCAACTTAAGTCGCAGCGCATCATTGCCCTGTAGATCCTCCAATAGCGCCTGCATGGCCTGTTTTTTCTCTTTGAAGTCCTGTTTCTGCTGTGGGTTGTCGGCGGCCTTTTCAGTCGGGAAGCCCAGTTTTACATTGACACCTCCCGGCTTTCTCCACTGACCCGCTGTTAAAAACAAATCAGAGATCGCAATCCATTTATCGACATTAGCTGATGCCGTCTCAGGCATGGTCTGCATGCCTGCACAGATCTTGATGCTGGAATGTTCGGTACTGGTATGTTCTGCAGCAAACGCTGCCAGAGCAGGTAATGTGTCTTTGATTTCAGTCGGCAGTGTTTGATCTACGTCAACCAGCGCCTTATCAACCAGCCGTTGCAGCACCCGCTCAATTTCTTGCCGCCGGACAATGGAATCCTTTTCGCCGGTAACGTGTTTGACGATGTGTCGCATCCACTGGTCACGCCTGGCCAGCATGTCGGCGATCAGTCCCTGCAATTCATCCATGCGGTTATCGCGATGCCTCAATAGTCGCGCGATATCTTCAGACAGGGGAAGACTTGTTTCCAACTGCTCAAGCACTGCCAGCGCGGCCTCTCTATACATGTCGCTGGCATCTTCTGTCAGTGAGGGGATGGCGCCAAATTGCGATAACAGCGGCATCTGCCGAGTGAGTGATTGACTGAATGAATCAATGGTCTGGATTTTGAGCCGTGCCGGATTGAGCAACAACTGCCAGTTATGCTGCAAATCATTCGTGAGTGCCGCCCGCGCCAGTTGCCAGGTCTTTTTTTGATAGGCAGTTTCCGGTTCATGTTCTGTACTGGCTTTATGCAGGGCCTGCAGAATACGGTTTCTCATCTCACCGGCGGCCTTGCGGGTAAAGGTGATGGCAACGATTTCTTCAGGGGCTTCCACTCTTGCAAGCAATTGTAAAAAACGCTGGGTCAGCAGACCTGTTTTGCCGGAACCGGCTGGTGCCTGGACGATGAAGGACCTTTCTGGATCGAGTGCCTGCTCACGTGCAGCCCAATCTTCAGGTAAATCAGCCTCAGGCAGTTGATCATTCGGGGGGCTGATAGTGGTTTCGTCAGTCATCCGAATGTCCTGCCATCATTTCGTCGATCCGGCATAGACCAGACAGTTCACAATAACTGGTCTGGCAGGTGTCTGGTTTTTTTGGGTCGACATCCGCCTTACCCTTACGGAAGTCCTCAGCAAGCTGATTAATCGTTTGCTGCCAGTCATCCAGTACCTGTGGCCAATGTTCTGTGATCTCTTTAAGCTGCGAGTTTCGTGCCGGGGGTAAGCCGGGAATCAAATCCTCCTGCTCGACAACACCACTAAATTTCATATCGGCTGCTTTCAGCTGACCAAACAGTACGGCACAAATCCCTTCGCCCTCTACCATGCTGTATAACGGTAATTGCGGTTCTTCAGGCCGTTCACCAAACCATTGCGAAGGATTGACAGCGCCGGTCTTATAATCGATCACCACCTTGCGCCCGTCAGCCAGCCTATCGATACGGTCTATCCACAGGTGAACACTAATGCGCCATTTATCTCCGCCCGGACTTCTTTTTCAAAATCAACCACCTTAAAGTCTCCCCTCTCTTTCTCTATCTCCAACCATTGTTGTGTTAGCTGCTTAAGCCGGGATGATTCGATTTGACGAAAGCGTGGGCCGAAGATCTCGGGATTCTGTTTAGCCATTTCATCAATTGCCTGCTTTATGACGGCATCAAGCTTTCGTCCCAGTGTCTCCGCATTCATTGCGTTTAATGTTCTGAGATCCCTGACATCACGCCAGAACAGTTCCAGCAAATTATGGAACAGCTGGCCACGCTTCATTGCATCGAGACCCACCTGGGGTGTTTTGAGTGCCGTTGCTGACAAACGGTATTGGGCAAAGGCACGAAATGGACAAAGCGACTGGTATTTAAATATTCCGCTACCCCCGGATGCGCGTTGCTGCAATAGTGCAGGGGCGACATCACCGGCTAAAAGCTCATGCTGACCACTTTGCTGGATGGTCTCACTCCATGTTGCTTCGTTACTTATCGCTAACGCTTCCTTATCACCTTCAACGAGCTCACGTATTAACGGGCTCAGCCTGAGCTGTTCTTCGCCCTTATGTAATGGGTAACTCATCACGACATCGGGTGCGGCGGACAACAATCGTTTGGTGATACCCTGGGCAACAGCAAGTTCTCTGGCCTGGTCTGCATGCGGCATGGAACGTTCTCGTTGCAGTGATAAGGGGATGAATGGATTGGGCTGCGGCGAGGCCGGCCAGTTGTTGTCATGCAGATCCATTACCCACAGGGCATCAAACTGCAGACCGATTGCTTCATACAGACCCAGTATCTGGACCGTTGATGCGTCGCTTCGTGGCTGGAAGATCTGTGATAGTGCGAGGCGTTTCAACAGGCCCAGCGCACGGGAATAACTCAAGCGTCCACTAACTGCCTGTAGCCCGCTAAAACGTGCCAGCAGTTTATGGAATGCTTCCATGGCCTGATATTCTCCAGTGCTGAAATCGCGGTCTTTTGCCCAGCCGGCACCATTTAGAATCGCACTAAACCACTTAATCCAGTCTGCCGAAGATGCAGAGCCCGGGATCTTTTTTGTTAACTCAGTCAACGCACAGACACGCCTTGCAAGCTGCGGAGAATGCCAGGGCTTGTCGGTATTTCCTGCCAGCCAGCAGAGGGTCTTCAAGCCCACCTTCTGCTCGCCGATATCCCGTAGTTTGCGATCAAGCAAGGCGCGCGAACCGACCTCTACGGCAGCGCCCGCCAGATACGGAGAATTCAGCAAGGGACCCAGCTTCTCAAGCAGGAATCCTCCCCCTGCTAAATCCAGCACACTGAATGCCGTTTCGATAACCGGGTAACGCTTTAATGGCAGGCCCAGAGAGATATTCCACGGTAAGGGTTCATCGCCTTCGGCCATTAGGTTACGCGGAACCAGTGACTCAGTAAGTCGGCGAATCAGGCTGGAACGGTGTGCAGCCAAATCAGGGACGACCACACCAATCCGGGCATCGGCCTGCTGGTCTAATCGTTGCCGGATCCACCGTGTCAGTGTATTTATCTCATCGTTATTATCCGCACAGGCCAGACGAACGGCCGTGTTGCCAGCCGGATCATTCTGAGCCAGCTGGCCCCATTGAATCGAGCCTTTTGAAGCAGTAATTGCGGCAAACAGGGCCTGCTGCAACGGTGTTAATTCGTCAAAACCCAGCAGGATGATCTCACGGCTAAATGTGTCAGGGTTATTGCTGAAGCACTGGATCAGCTGTTCAGCCATCCGGCACGCTGGCAACCATCCCTGCTCATCACATTGTTGTTCAAACGCATCTGCCCACTGCATAAATGCCTGGGTATCCTCATTGACAGCAAAATCCGTTTCACCGCGATTGATCTGCCAGTCGACCAACTGCCGCCAGGCCTCTGCGGCCTTCTTCGCAGTAGCTTCCCTGCGCAGGATACTGTCTGTCGATGATTCAATGACAGACTCCCAGACATACTGCTCCTGGACATCTGTTAGCAGTAATGCCGGGGATTCAACCAGACCATCGAAAACCGCCTCTTCCCAGGTCTGTCCTAACCAGATGCGCCAGGGTTTAATAGCAGGTGTTTCCCACACCTGTAGCCCGTCATCGATTGCACGCTGCTGGAATTCCTGCTGCAGCCCCGCTGCAAGGCGGGAGTTGCCGGTGACGGCCACGGCACCCTGCGCCAACCTTTGATACAGCTCGGTTCTTTTTATCGTTTCAGGTTTCAAGATTAAAGATCAAAAGAAAATGTATTTACTGCAGCGTACACAGAGGTCTATTTCATATTTCAATGTCCCTGAAAGCTTAACACTTGAAACTTGACACTTGAAATTTGAATTTAAAACCTGGAACTTAGATATTATGTGCGCCTGTGACATGAAAACGGTACAATTCTGTCAAATTTAAATGGTCACAGGATCACTCCTGGCCGGAACAGAGAAAAAGGATTGATCTAATATGTGTGGCATCGCCGGCATCATGGGCTCAAACCGGGTCGATGCCATTAAAAAAATGACCGACATCATGATTTACCGGGGGCCGGATGATTCCGGCTTTTATTATGATGATGATATCGCGCTGGGGCAACGCCGCCTCTCCATTATCGATCTGCATTCCGGCAGACAGCCCATCTCAAACGAAGACGATACGCTGCAGCTGGTGTGCAATGGTGAGATCTACAATAGCCCGGCGCTGAGAGAGTCTCTGATCAGCAAAGGCCACCGATTCAAGACGGCGACTGATGTAGAGGTCATCCTGCATCTGTATGAAGAATATGGTGATGACTGTGTCACACAGCTGCGCGGCATGTTTGCTTTTGCTATCTGGGATATGCGTAAAAGGCGGCTGTTTATGGCGCGCGACCACCTGGGCCAAAAGCCCCTGTTCTTCTGTCAGCAAAACGGCGGATTTACCTTCGCTTCAGAAGTCAAAAGCATACTGGCTTCAGGAATCACCCAAGCAGAAATAGATCTTGAAGGTCTCTGGCATTATTTGTCGTTGCGCTACATGCCTGACCATCACTCTATGTTCAAGGGGATCCATAAACTGCCAGCGGCCCATTACCTGGTGCTGGAAAATAATCAGCTCTCCATCAATCGCTACTGGACTGTTGATTTCAAGGACAAGACCTCTGCCAGCAAGGAAGAGATTACCGACCAGCTCGATGAGCTGCTGCGGGAAACCGTCAAGGACCATCTGCTCAGTGATGTACGGGTCGGGGCATTCTTAAGCGGCGGTATCGACTCAGGCATTGTGGCCTCAATGATGGCTGTGCTGGGTGAAAAAAACCTGCCGCATTTCTCTATAGGCAGCAAAGAAAAAGAATTCAATGAACTGCCCTATGCCAGGATGGTATCGGAAAAATACGGTATGGAGGCACATGAAAAGATCATCGAACCGGATCTCATTCACACTATTCCTTCATTGATCTATCACATGGATGAACCGGCCGATCCGTTTGGCTTCGGGGTTTACCTGGTCTCTGAGTTGGCAGCCAAACATGTGAAAGTCGTACTCGGCGGCGATGGCGGCGATGAAAACTTTGCCGGTTATGATCGTTATTCAGGCCAACGCCTGGTCGACTATTATTGCCTGCTGCCACAGTGGTTTCGACAAAATATTGTGAAGAAAATCACTGATCGTATCCCGGAATCATTTGGCTACAAAAGTCTTGCCCAGAAGGCCGCATGGGTCAATGAAATGTCGCTATTCTCTGGCGGAGAACGCTATGCCCAGAGTCTTGGTGTGTTACGCTTTACTCACGAATCAAAACATAAACTGTTTACCGAATCGGCCATCCAGTCGCTGGGCGACCCCTCCTCTGCTGAAAAAATACTGCACTACTTCAATGCAGACAATGCCGATGATGTGGTCGACAAAATGCTCTATACCGACCTGATGACACGCATACCCGATCATATACTGATGATAGCTGACCGTATGACCATGGCCCATTCGCTGGAGAGCCGTGCGCCTCTTATTGATTATAAGGTGGTTGAGTTTGCTGCGACTATCCCGGCAAATCTGAAACTGAATAACCGGGCTTTAAAAGGAAATCATCTGAAATATATTCTTCGCGAAGTTGCGGCCCGCTACCTGCCACAGGAATTGGTTACACTCAAAAAACAGGGCTTCCGTTTCCCTCTGGGAATCTGGTTTCGCACCGACTTAAAGAACTTTTTACGCAGATTGTTTGCTCAGTCACGCTTTGTTGAACTTGGCCTGTTTGAAAAAAGTTATATCGATACCTTGCTTGATGAACATATCTCCGGCAAGGTAGATCATAACTATAGAATCTGGGTACTGTTAAACCTTGAGTTCTGGTACCGGATGTATTTTGAAGGTGAAACCGTTGAATCCATGAAAGCGTTCTCCGACCAACTGGCATGACAACAAAAAGCAACAAGACACATAACGTACTTTCAGAAAAAGGCTCCGCGCTATCAAAGTATCAACACATCATTGTCGGTGATGATTCCTGGCTGTACTTATTCTATTTTGAGTTCTGCGCCCTGCTGGGCAAGTTCCCCGGCGCCCTGGGGATACTTCTAAGAAAGCTCTTCTGGCCACGCTTGTTTGGCTCATGCGGCAAAGGTGTTATGTTTGCTGAGAATATTGTATTGCGTCAGCCGAAAAATATTCACCTGGGTAACAATGTCATTATCAGTGAATTTTGTGTGCTTGATGCCCGGCATGATGATGAAAATAAGGTCATCACACTCGCCGACGATGCAATGCTTTCCACCAATATTATGCTTTCCTGTAAAAACGCCTGCATTCGTATCGGTAAAAATGCAGGCCTGGGCGCACAAACTATCATCCATGCCACCAATGACTGTTCTGTAAACATCGGAGACGATGTCATCATAGGGCCACAAAGCTATCTCTCAGCCGGCGGCAATTATCATTTCGATCAACTGGACATCCCGATCCGTGAACAGGGAATCAACCCTGATGGCGGCATTACGCTTGAAAATAATATCTGGCTGGGTGGCAAAGTCACCGTACTGGGCGGTGTAACAATGGAAAGCGGCAGTATTGCCGGCGCGGGAGCCGTAGTGAATAAATCAATACCTGCCAATGCAATATGTGCTGGGGTACCCGCAAAGGTAATCAAGACCAGGAAATAATAGTTTCATGATTTTTTTTAACCGCAGAGGTCACAGAGATACTCGAGGTTTTTTGAACTACAATCTGACATATCCAGAATTTATTGAGCCACCCATAAAAATAAAGGATGAATGCTGCCTGTGCTCCAGGCTGGCTGTAATGGTATAATGCTCCGTTTCGCTGCCAATCATACTGGCAACAGGACATTAAAACGAACATTACATGGAAAACAACAAGCCACAACATAAACCCCGCCCGCTGATCGACCTGATAGTCAGCATCGTCATCCCTTCTGTAATATTAATGAAATTTAGCGGAGATCAGGACCTTGGTGCTGCACGTGGCCTTATCGTCGCACTTGCATTCCCTATTGGCTGGGGCCTTTTCGAGCTAATCAAATACCGGAAATTCAATTTCATTGCCCTGCTGGGTATAGTCAGCGTACTGCTCACGGGTGGCATTGGACTGCTGCAGCTCGACCTGAAATGGCTGGCCATCAAGGAAGCCGCCATTCCCGGCATACTCGGTATTGCCGTACTCATCTCCACCCGTACAAAATACCCCCTTATCCGCACGCTACTGTATAACCCGAAGATCATGCAGGTGGACAGAATCCATACAGCACTGGAAGAAAAGGGCCATGTAGAAACCTTTGAAAAAAGGCTGCTTAAAGCAACTTACCTGCTGGCCGGTACTTTCTTCTTCTCCTCAGTGATGAACTACATCATGGCCAAGTGGATAGTAACCAGTCAGACCGGCAGCCCTGCTTTTAATGAAGAACTCGGCAGACTTACCCTGGTCAGCTACCCGATGATCGCTATTCCTTCCATGATCTTGATGTTTGGTGTGCTTTATTATTTATGGAAAACCATTCACGGGCTGACCGGCCTGAAACTTGAAGAATTAATGGTGATGCCGGAAGGCGGTAAAAATGGTGAAACAGAAAAAAAAACTGAAGACAGTGCAGTTTCCTGATCTCTAAACCATCCTGGGTTTAATGCAACCCAGTCGCTGCTGTCCCATAAATATACAGTGGGTCAGCTAAATGAATTATCTTAACGAAAAATGCGCTGTCACACTCGCGAATGTGGGTTTTCAGTAAGCCTTTGATTTAGGTTGAAATCAAGGTCACTGGATTCCGGCATTCACCGGAATAATGCATTTGTAGAACAGCCGTACAAACTAATGACCAATATTTACAAAATATTTCCCTTCCTGTCGTGGATGAAAATCTGCAGCAAAGAATCATTGAAAGCAGATATGGTCGCCGGTTTTACCGGTGCCGTCATTGTCTTGCCTCAGGGCGTGGCCTTTGCCACCATTGCCGGCCTACCACCGGAGTATGGACTATACACCGCCATGGTCACGCCGATCATTGCAGCCCTTTTTGGTTCATCACGTCACCTCATTTCTGGCCCGACTACGGCGATTTCTATTGTTATATTCTCGACTATCAGCAACCACGCCGTACCGGGCTCGCCGGAATTCATTTCACTGGCATTGACCCTTACCCTGCTCGCCGGTATCTATCAGTTTGCCTTTGGTCTGGCTCGCCTGGGATTATTGGTTAATTTTGTCTCACATACTGTCATCATCGGTTTTACGGCGGGGGCCTCCATACTCATCGCCACATCGCAGATGAAGCATATCCTCGGCCTGGAAATCCCCAGAGGTGAATCGTTTCTGCATACCTGGGTAGATATCTGGAATATGACGGGGGATATCAATCCCTATGTATTTGTTGTTGCAGCCGCCACACTGATCAGCGCTTTGCTAGTTAAACGCTTCCTGCCCATAATTCCAAACCTCCTGCTGGGACTCATCGTTGGTGGAATCGTCGCGTTTTTCATGAACGCTGAAGCCAATGGCATCAAGCTGGTTGGCGAAATACCCGGGCATCTACCCCCATTTTCGATGCCTGATCTTTCATTCGGCACCATCAAATTATTGGGATCCGAGGCCTTTGCCATTGCCTTACTTGGCCTGATCGAAGCCCTTTCGATTAGCCGTGCCGTCGCCACCAAATCGAACCAGAAGATTGATGCCAACCAGGAGTTTATCGGCCAGGGACTGTCCAATATCGTCGGCAGTTTCTTCTCCAGCTATGCCGGATCAGGGTCATTCACCCGTTCCGGCATTAATTATGAAGCCGGTGCCAAAACACCGATGTCTGCAATATTTGCAGCCATTTTCCTGATGCTGATTGTCCTGTTGATCGCACCGATCACCTCCTATTTGCCTGTCGCCGCTATGGGCGGTGTCATCCTGATCGTCGCTTATAACCTGCTGGATTTCCACCACATAAAGAATGTTCTGCGTTACAGTAAATCTGAGACATCGATTCTACTGGCAACCTTCTTTTCTACCCTGTTTTTCGAACTGGAATTTGCAATTTATTTCGGCGTAATTCTGTCATTAATTATCTTTCTCGCCCGCACATCTACGCCCTACATCCCCACCATGGCTATCGATAATAATGATGAGAAACGAAACTTTATCAACATACAGAAAAAACCGCTAAAGCAATGCCCACAGTTGAAAATCATTCGCATCGACATGTCGATCTATTTCGGCTCACAGAACTACATACAGAATCGTATTCAGCAGATAGTTGAAAATGAGCGTATATTTCATATTCTTATCGTTGGTAGTGGTATCAATTTAATCGATTTGAGCGGTGCTGAAATGTTAGTGAATGAGAACCGGCGCTTGCAAAGTCTCGGTGGTGGCTTATATTTTGTCGGGCTGAAATCAAGGGTCTACGAATTCATTGCCCGAACCTGTTTTGTCAAGGCCATAGGAAATGACCATTTTTTTGATAACAAGACCGATGCCATCAGTTCGATCTATAAGCGCCTGGACAAAGATATCTGCGCGACCTGTAACGCACTGGTTTTCAGGGAGTGTCAGTGATACGTCAGGAAAATATCAATAATACCGGGGAGAAAAAAATGATTAAAATAATCCTGACTGCCGTCTTAATTGTTTTTTCACAGCATGCCTTTGCCTACCATGAGCCATGGGTAACAACCGAATACCCTCAGGATAAAGAAAAGCTGTGGTGGGATGATGCATGGTGGGAAGAGGGAAAATTAGACAATCCTAAGACGTATAAAGTGAAAATGGAAATGATCACTTACCAAAATGGTGATACGGAGGTTCCTGCCTATGTTTTCCGCCCTGAAAAGCCGGGTAAATATCTTCCTGTCCTTTTTCAACATGGTCGCCGGGGGCTGGATGATTTAACCTTATTGGTCCCCAGACGACTTGCAGCAAGAGGCTTTGTAGTACTGGCGCCGGATGTCTGGAGTGCTCGTTTCATTGAGCCTTTTCCGATGGGACATGACTATGCCTCCGACTCAGATGTTGCCAAAGGGATAGATACTTTACTGAAATTACCCGGCATCATTGGCAAAAAGGCATGCGTGGTCTCACACACACGCGGGGGCTATATGACCTTAAAAGCCCTGGTAACCTATAAGAAACAGGAAAATGTCTCGTGTTATGTTTCCTACTATCCTCACTGGCAGGATCCGAATAAACCCGAGCCTATGCAGGTATACCAGTACGCGCCTGAACTCGAAGATCTGAAAGTACCTGTACTGGTATTCCTGGGAGAACATGACCAATATCAAAGGGTCCGCCCCATTTTAGCGGGCATTAAAACGCTTGAAGAAAACGGCATGAAGCCGCAGCTAATTATTTACCCGGGGGTAGGCCGTGGCTTTGATTTTCGTCCTCAACGTGTACGCACCTTCGCAGATGATTTAGCGGCAAAAGATGCCATGAGAAGGACGGAGATATTTATTCGATCCCATTTAAAGGAGTAGACCACAGACCCCGTCATAGCGAACGAGGTGCAGCAGTCTCGCATAATGTGATCAGGCAGAAAGAACGCTCAGGACAACAAAGCAACACTCTTTGCCTGCGCATAGATTGACTTGCCAGGCTTCAAATCCAGCAAGGCGGCTGATTTACGCGTAATGCGGGACAACAGCGGTACGCCTCCCGCCAACAATCGAACGGTGAGCTGAGTATTTCCCAGCGGTGTAATGTCATCAATAACTGCCGGGAAAATATTTAAAATACTGGTATCGGACTGGTGTTCCAGGGTGAGGCTAACGTCGCGTGCGACGACCCGCAATCTAACAGAAGACCCGACAGATAATGTTTTGCGTGCAACGGTAAAACGGCCACCGGGAAAATCCAGGTAGGTCAATTCATATTCATCATCGTGGGCCGCCACCACGGCTTCAATGAGTGCCTCTGCATCATCGCTATGGGCAAGTGGAAGATCAAATCGAGTCAACAATTCTGCAATAGCCCCTGTCGCTTTTACCCTGCCTGCCTCAAGCAATACCAGATGATCAGCCAGCCGCGCAACTTCATCAGGTGAATGGCTGACGTAGATCACCGGGATATCCAGTTCATCATGAAGAGACTCCAGGCAGGGCAGGATTTCCTGTCTGGCGGCCATATCCAGTGCGGCCAGTGGTTCATCCATCAGTAAAATACCGGGGCTTACAGCCAGCGCTCTGGCAATGGCTACGCGTTGGCGTTCACCCCCCGATAATGTCGTTGATTTGCGCTCCAGTAAATGCCCTATGCCTGTCAGTTCAATGGCCTTATTCAGTGAAAATTTCCGCTCTTTTCTGGCTACTCGTTTTACACCATAAGCGACGTTATCGCGCACATTCAGGTGTTCAAATAAACTGGGCTCCTGGAAGACATAACCCAGCGGACGCTGGTGTGGAGCCAGAAACTGATTGCTGTCCTGCCAGACATTGCCGCCTACCTTCAGGAAACCGTCGTGACATATTTCCAGACCGGCGATAACCCGCAGCAATGTAGTCTTTCCGCAACCCGAGGGACCCAGCAGTGAGGTCACTCCTTCAGCTGGAATAGTCAAATCAACATCCAGAAAAAATGTCCCCTTTTGAAGCTGGAACCTGGCCTCAATCGTCATGTCCTGGCAATACTCACGCCTGTACCAGTCTGAATCGGCGGTTGATTCCATACACAGTCAATAACATCAGGAAAGAAAGCAGCAGTATTCCTCCGGACAGCCAATGGGCATTTTGATATTCCATTCCCTCTACGTGGTCGTAGATCGCAATGGAGACGACCTGGGTCTCGCCGGGAATATTTCCACCTATCATCAACACAACACCAAATTCACCCAACGTATGGGCAAAACCCAATACGGCGGCAGTCAGAAAACCTGATCGGGCCAACGGTATTGCCACAGTGAAAAAGCGATCTATTGGCGAGGCGCGCAGGGTTGCCGCCACTTCCAGAGGGCGACGACCAATGGACTCGAAGGCATTTTGCAAGGGTTGAACCACAAAAGGCATGGAGTAGATAACTGAGCCGATAACCAACCCTGTGAACGTAAACGCCAGTGTCCTGCCTCCCAGCGCCTCCAGCAATTCGCCAAGAGGGCCGTTTGCACCCAGTGCAAGTAACAGATAAAAACCCAGCACAGTGGGCGGCAACACCAGGGGCAAGGCTACCAGTGCCTCCAGCAGAAACTTGAAACGCCATTGTGTCCGGGACATCCACCAGGCCAGCGGCGTCCCCAGTAACAATAGAATCAGAGTCGTTACCCCGGCCAGCTTCAGAGTAATCACAAGTGCGGTGAGATCCGCTTCACTAAACATCGCTGAATTCTATCAGGAGTCTATCGAACTTGGGATTAATGGTTTCGTATCCGCGATCTTTGATAATCATCAGCGCTTCTTTACTCTGGATATACGATAGAAAACTTCGCCCAGCCTCACTGTCCTTAATCAATACGGCCTGTTGCTCTATAGGGGTATAAAGCGCCTGGGGTACTTTCCAGTACGAGCCATTCATCCGCTGATTCGGAAATTTCAACTGCGAGTAGGCAACAAAGCCCAGTTCCGCATTTCCACTGTTTACGAACTGATAGGACTGGCTTATGTTTTCTCCACGTACGATTTTACCCTTCATACTCTCCCACAGGCCGAGGGACTGCAGTACCTCTCTGGCCGCCCGGCCGTATGGAGCAATTGTTGGATTTGCAATGGCCAGGTAGCGAAAACTTCCCTGCTTCAGCACCTTCCCAGAGGAATCAACAATATTCTCTTTTGGACTCCACAGCACGAGCTTGCCAATAGCATAGGTAAAGCGGCTTTCGGGGACGGTTATCCCCTCTTCCTCCAATAACACGGGGCGCCTGACATCGGCAGCAAAAAAGGCATCAAACGGTGCACCGTTTCGTATTTGTGCATAATGTTTACCCGTGGAGCCAAAAATAAGCTTCACCTGGTTACCGGTCTTTTTCTCAAAATGTTTTGCCAATACCGTCATTGTGGCAGCAAAATTGCTCGCCACCGCTACTTTCAGGACATCCGCGTTTATTGCCGTGGAGACAATTAGCAAGGTACAAGAAAAAAACAGCCTGAAAATACTTTTCACAATAAGCAGGGGCCTGTCGGAGTTAGGAGTAATTTATGGCGTAAAAACCATTATGGCCAGATTTTCCTTCGATTTTGTTAAACATGAATAGCTATCCACCTCAATCAAAGAAAAACCTGACTCAGGATAGTTTCCCCTCGCTACGATCCCCCAAGTCCGACAGTCTCATAGACCGCTCCTGATTGATACTGAGCATGCCCCATATAATAGCTCGCTAATATAGCGTATACTGGGGGGTCACTCCCTGCCCCTATAAAGGTTCGTCATGTCCTCATCCAAAGCATCATCAACACAATCCGCCAATTTCAAAAGCTTTGGGCTTTCATCAAACCTGATGAAGGGACTCAATGATATAGGCTATGAGTCTCCTTCACCAATCCAGCAGGAATGTATCCCGCATTTGCTTAATGGCCATGACATCATCGGACAGGCGCAAACCGGCACCGGTAAAACAGCGGCCTTTGCCCTGCCGTTGCTGGATTTAATCGATCTTAAATCTAATCATCCACAAGTGCTGGTACTGGTACCAACCCGAGAGCTGGCCATACAGGTGGCTGAAGCGATCCAGTCCTATGCGCATTATCTGAAAGACTTTCATGTCCTGCCAATTTACGGTGGACAGGCCTATAACCTGCAGTTGCGTCCACTAAAACGTGGTGTTCACGTCGTCGTTGGTACGCCGGGCCGGGTTTTGGATCATATAAAACGCGGTACATTAAAGCTGAATAAGCTCAAATCACTGGTGCTGGATGAAGCAGACGAAATGCTGCGCATGGGTTTTATTGATGATGTTGAATGGGTAATGGGGAAAATTCCTGAACAGCGTCAGATCGCATTATTCTCTGCCACCATGCCGGATGTTATTCGTAAAGTAGCCGGGCGTTTTTTAAACGACCCAAAAATTATCAAGATTAAAACGAAGACAACAACGGCCACAACGATTCGTCAACGCTACTGGCAAGTCCCTGGTCACCAGAAACTGGATGCCCTCACCCGCCTCCTGGAAGTGGAGGCCTTTGATGCCATGCTAATTTTTGTACGCACCAAGACGGCAACAGTCGAGCTGGCAGATAAATTATCAGCACGTGGGTTTGTTGCTTCCGCCATAAATGGCGACATCGCACAGAAAACACGTGAACAAACGATTCAAAGATTAAAAAATGGCAAAATTGATATCTTGGTCGCTACTGATGTTGCTGCACGTGGACTCGATGTCGAGCGTATCAGCCATGTCATCAACTACGATATCCCTTACGACCCGGAATCCTATGTCCACCGTATCGGTCGTACCGGGCGTGCTGGTCGCAGCGGTGAAGCCATCCTGTTTGTCACGCCGCGCGAGAAACGCATGCTAAAAAGTATTGAGCGGCTTTCCCGTCAGGCCATCGAGCCAATGAAGTTCCCAACGGCCAGTGCGGTTAACGAACTTCGCACCAAGGCATTCAAACAAAAGATCAGTGACACCCTAACGAACCATGATCTAACAATGTTCCAGAAGCTGATCACTGAATATCACAATGAGACCGAGACTGACCCACTGGAAATAGCGGCGGCCCTGGCACAGATTGCCCAGGGTGAAATCCCGCTACTGGTGTCAGAAAAACCTCAGACGCAGGAAAGAAAATCAGACAGCACATCAGAAAGAGCGCCAGGGAGACGATCAGAAAGACGGCCAGACAGATCACGTGGGGATAGAAAGCCTTCAGACAGAGATGACAGTAAAGGCCGGAACGATAATAAAAGACCCTTATCGACGAAGGCCAGGGCCTTAAAGGAGTTCCCGGATGTGGAAATGTGCCGTTACAAAGTAGAGGTTGGTCATGATGATGACGTCAAACCGGGTAATCTTGTAGGGGCCATTGCCAATGAAGCCGATATAGACAGTTGTTACATCGGTGCCATCGATATCTTCGACAACTTCTCTACCATTGATTTACCGGCAGGAATGCCGAAAGAAACATTTCGTGTACTTAAAAATACTCGCGTTTGTGGCAGAAAAATAAATATTTCGGAATTAAGCGCTTCAGGATCACGTGATTCTAAACGAAGTGCTAACGGTGGAGCGGACGCTAAAAACAGGAAGCCTGTACGAAAAAGTACAGGGAAAAGAAAAAAGAAAAAATCCTGACATTTGACCGCCTGAATTCGTGTCGTTTAAGGGCAATCAGTCTTTAGCGTTTATATTGCATATCTGCTGCACGTTCTGCGCAAGACCGGCCCCTGCCTCCGCATAGATATTGAAGACCGCATCAGCACCTGCAGCAATCAACCGCGCCTCTTCATCTGGAAACTTTGTTGTCGCACAAATCAGACCTTTATAACCCCATTGTCGCGCCAACCTGGCGGCTATTTCATTGGCATTTGAATTTGGCACACACAGCATCACCCATTCAATTTTACTGTCTTTAATATCTATGCGTGACCAGAAATCCGGGCTGCTGACATTGGCAAAATGCGTCGTCCGCCCGACTGTGTTCTGCAGTTTTACAACATCCGCATCAAAATCCAGACCCAGAAGGTTCTTGTGTCCCTGTTCCAGGAGGTAATCAAATGCCCCACTTCCCACTCTTCCCATACCACAAATCAAATAACGAATACCTGACAAATCGATATCTTCATCACCCGGCAGACGCTTGGCATGTTCAAATTTTCTGAGTCGATCCCGGTAACGAGAATAAATATTATCAGAAAAATTATTAGCCACTGATGAAAAAGCAAATGAGCTTGCCACCAGTACTGCCATAACCACTAACCATTCCTGAGATATCCATTGCTGGGATACGGCGACAACAGAGACAATCAGGCCAAATTCACTGTAGTTCCCCAGTAATAAGGATGTGCTGTTGGCAGAACGCGTGCGTACCCGGAAACGTGAGAACAACAGAAAGAATAAACTGGTCTTGAACGGCAGTACCACAAGTAAGATAACAACGATTCCTATAACCGTGGTGTTTGGCAATCCAGCCATTCCAATATTGAGAAAAAAACCTACCAGAAAAAGTTCTTTAATACTGAACAGAGTTTTCGCCAATTCACTGGATTTAGGGTGGTTTGCCAGCAACAAGCCAAAAACGAGCGCACCCAGATCTCCCTTCATGTCCACGGCATCAAACAGTGCTGCCCCCCCTATTGCAAGCACCAACCCGAAAAGAACCAGTAGTTCCCCACGCTCAATCCTGGAAAATAATTTGTGCAATATGGGCCGGCCAAGGATCAATATGACTATTACCCCTGCAGCCCAGATCGATGGAATCTTCGCATCGGAAAAACCGATAAAAATGACCGCCGCAATATCCTGAACAATCAACACACCAATGGCAAGCCTGCCATATTGTGAAAGCATGTCACCGCGACCTTCAAGAACCTTAACGACAAAAACTGTACTTGAAAATGACAGGGCAAAAGCAAGCATCATGGCACTGGCTAAATTCAACTCATCGAACAAAGGCAAGCCTGTACGCCCTAATATAAGCAGGCTAATCGTCATAAAAATGCTGACAGACAGCATATGGATGAGGGTGACGCCCCAAACTTCTATGCGAAGTAATTCCTTAATACGTAATTTGAGGCCAATCGAGAACAACAGAAGAGTGATTCCTATATCCGCCATCTCTTTCAGAAAACTGCCAGAATTGGCGCCCAGGTAATTCAGCGTAAACCCTGCAACCAGGAACCCAACCAGAGGAGGCAGCCCTACCTGCTTACTTAAAAACCCAAAAATAAACGCTATCGCTATCCAGATAGGGTCTCTATATTCGATCGATGTGAGCAGGGTTTCCATTTAGAACCTTTGTAAACTGATTGATGATATTCTACTACGCTATTCCCTCCGTGTTACAAATACACCGTTTCGATGATCCTCGCTTATCTTCGCGATCAGCAGCCAATGAAAGCCAATACCCAACACAACAAATATATGAAACAACTCATGCGGGCCAATAACACCTTCTATAAGCGTTGGCATTCTCAAGAATTCAAGTACAGCACCTACAGTGTAGGCAATAGCCCCTGCGATAAGCGGCACGAGGTAGCGCCCACCGTGCAAATGAAAAATAAACACCGCAGACAAGGCGCCTATCCAGCCCATAGACAGATACAAAGTCAGGCCTACCCACTCAGGTAACTCATTAAAATAGACTGTTTTTACGCTTATACCGGCGATTGCAACGAACCAGACAACAGCCAACACACTCCACCTTCGCCAACCAGAGAAGAGCAATATATGTATTGGCGTAAACGTACCGGCAATCAGCGTAAAAATAGCGGCATGATCAAGGCGCCGCATGATGCTACGTGGCTCACCACCTGGCTCAAGCAGGTGGAATACCCCACTCATGGACAAAAGAAAAACAACAGTAAAAACGAAAATACTAATGCTGTAGAAACGCCCATGACTACCACGACTGCGAAACAATAGCACCAGGCCAGCAAGAGAAAATAGCATGGCGGCCAGCAAATGGCTTATTGAACTAAAGGGTTCACTAAACCCGGGAATGGAGATAATGGCCGTCACGTAGCGTCCATCGTGTGGAAATTCTGTGTAGCAGTCATGACCCGAAGATCCTGAACTAAAACGTTAAACAAACGATATAAATTCAATGTGAAAATGGAGGTGGGCCCGGAATCGAATTGATTATATAACATATTGTTTATATTAATTATTATAATACGTCTTTCAGGTTATTACCCCCATTGTTACCCCCTAATGAGATGTGGTAGGGTCTTGATTCCAACACAGAAAGGAGTATACAAAGATATTTACACAACTACTTAATCAGAACAATTTTAAATCAATCTACGCTGCTGCCGTTATCAATGGAAGAGAAATGGCCC
>JAADJE010000066.1 GCA_013150915.1 Gammaproteobacteria bacterium | reverse complement strand
GAGAAGGATTTCATTGAGAAAATAGTATTATTTTGTTGCCGATGAATAATAATCGCTCTGTCGAACCAAAAAATTGAAAGTTGCATTTACCATTTTGGCGCATACTCAGCCAGAACACCTGGCCCGACTGGTCCAGAGTCTCAATGCAGACTGGAATGAGATTTACATACACATTGATGCCTCTTCTGATATAGAGCCATTTATATCAGCTGTTGACACAGAAGATAAACCCGTATTTTTACGGGATAATCAACGTATTCATGTAAACAGGTCAGGATACAGTACTGTGGAAGCTATCCTCTCACTGATCTCTACTGCCTTGGAATCAGTAGATTATTATGATCGGTTTTGCCTTCTAAGTGGTTCAGATTTTCCGGTAAAAGGCCCAGATGATATATGGTCTATGTTTGTAACTGACGTTGAGAAAGAGCCGGATCTCCCTCAGTATTATCTGTCAAACGAACACGGTTGCCATTATATCGACTGGAACTCTAGAGGGGTTCGCTTACCCAAAGTCCTGGGTGCTGAGGATGCCTGTAAAATTTATCACTCAAAGGCACTTTTCGCCAGAAAATTCGATTATAAAAAGCCAAATGCAGCGTATCTTCATGGGACAAAATTACACGGTAAACTTTACTTATCATTTTTTTCGAGTACACCACTATTTATTATCGGCACACAGCTTTTGCACAGTTTGCTGAGACAAGGTTA
The DNA here is from genome assembly GCA_013150915.1 of Gammaproteobacteria bacterium. Lineage (GTDB taxonomy): Bacteria > Pseudomonadota > Gammaproteobacteria > BMS3Bbin11 > BMS3Bbin11 > BMS3Bbin11. The sequence continues at coordinate 15,809 of JAADJE010000066.1, read as the reverse complement.
GATAATTAGAGAAATAAATGAGCCATAATAGATGCCAGGTCGCCATTCACACCGTATTTTTACCACGTGAAAATTTATTTTTTATCAAGGAGTGGCTTGCATATCATACCTATATTGGAATAGACCATTTTTATCTTTACGACAATACGGGTTCAATTGGTCGTGGGGGCAGTACACCGGCGAGGAACAAATACGGTATCGATTTTTATACACTGACAGCAGCACTAAGTGACGCCGAAGTGGGGGCTATCCTGAATGAAATCCTGGCTGAATTTGGTGATCATTGTACACTCATTGAATGGCAACCCAGAGATGAAAAAGGTCAGGTGGTCTACGGCTGTGAAGAGTCAATCATACATTGTATGTACAATTACTCCAGAGATGTGAAGTGGTTGTGCGCAATCGACATGGATGAGTTTTTGTACAGCCCCTGCAATGAACCACTGGATTCATTATTAGACTGGTTGGAGGATAAAGGTCACAGTCAGTGTGTCTTGTTACAGAAGAAATTTGAAGACCGTTTTCTGCATCTGGATAAATTGGTGACAAACATAGAGAATTGCATTGAAGGAATTGATACGGCTATATGGGGGCCGAAAAATATCATTCTTACTGATGCATTTTATCCGGATGGTATTCAGAGTATTCATAATATTCCTGTCAGATTTGGGTCATCTCACTGGATTGATACGAATCGGCTTCGGTTCAATCATTACAATGTCAATGGTTGGCAACTTAACTGGATGAAGCAGTTTTATAATTGTGATTCACTTTTTAAGCTGGATGTTATTGATAAAGGGATGCGCCGTTACAGGGACAGGTTGCATTCATTGTGTGAGACATTCGGGCGTCCTGAGTGGAGAAGTGCGATCATGGAACTCGATTCTTTATGAGAAGGTAAATTCATCACAGTAGAGGGGACTATTTTTTCATCGCTGTGTAAATCGCGTTTTTGCGGCTTGATATCTTTTCTTCTGACTGGTTTGTCCATTACCGTGATACTTTTCACCGGGCTGCCATGAAGGAATCAGGTGTTTCTTACCGTTACCAATCAGATCAGCCCTGCCCATGCGTTTTAAAGCCTCCCGCAATATCGGCCAGTTTTCCGGTGCATGGTAGCGAAGAAATGCTTTGTGTAGCCGACGTTGACGGGTGCCACGTACTGCGCCGACTTTTTCTGATTGACGGCTTACTTTTTTCAGAGGGTTACATTCTGTGTGGTACATTGCTGAGGCTATCGCAAGGGGAGTAGGTAGAAAAGCCTGAACCTGATCAAGGCGAAAGTCATTGGACTTGAGCCAGATGGCGAGGCTCAGCATGTCTTCATCGGTTGTACCAGGGTGTGCCGAGATGAAATAAGGAATCAGATACTGTTCTTTACCGGCTTCTTTGGAATACTGGTCAAACAATTGTTTAAAGCGGTCATAGGCATCAATACCCGGTTTCATCATCTTTGAAAGAGGGCCTTCTTCGATGTGCTCAGGGGCTATCTTCAGATAACCGCCGACATGATGTGTGGCAAGTTCCTTAATGTAGGTTTTGGAACGGATTGCAAGGTCGTAACGCAGGCCCGAAGCGATAAAGATACGCTTTATCCCTTTCAGCTTTCTCGCTTTTCTATACAGCTGAATAAGTGGTTCGTGGTTGGTATCAAGGTTTTTACAGATACCCGGGTAAACACAGGAGAGGCGTCTGCAGGACGACTCAATCTTAGGGTTTTTGCATTTAAGCCGCCACATATTCGCCGTCGGGCCACCGAGGTCTGAGATGTTGCCGGTGAAGGCAGGGACATTGTCGCGAATGGTTTCGATCTCATTGAGAATGGATTTCTCCGAGCGGTTCTGGATGATTCGGCCTTCATGTTCGGTGATAGAACAGAAGGTACAGCCGCCAAAGCATCCACGCATGATATTAATAGAGAATCGGATCATCTCCCAGGCAGGCATCCGAGCGTCGCCGTAAGCCGGATGCGGCTTGCGTGTGTATGGCAGCTCATATATGCGGTCGAGTTCTCTGGTCGACATCGGTATTGGCGGCGGGTTTAACCAGATGTCGCGATTGCCATGACGCTGTATCAATGCCCGCGCATTTCCCGGGTTGGTTTCCAGATGGAAAACTCTTGAGGTGTGGGCGTAGAGAATCTTGTCAGTTTTTACCTTCTCGTAGGACGGTAAACGTAATACTGTGCGTGATCGATTCAGTCCGCGAGGACGGGTGTGTAAAGTGATAGTCTGTTCTGAGCAGTCGTCCTTGCTGGCATAGGGATTACAATAAAAGTCTGTTTCTTTCCCGACCCGTCCCGGTTGATCCAGATCTGTGGAATCAATGATCGTCCAGTCATCTGGAATGTTTGTGGTCATGAAGGCTGTGCCACGCACATCGCGTATATCTTTGATCCCTTCATTGGCTGCCAGCCGGTGTGCAATCTCGACGATCGCACGTTCTGCATTGCCGAACAGCAACAAGTCAGCTTTGGAGTCTGGCAGACAGGATCGCCGCACCTTGTCAGACCAATAGTCATAATGCGCGATGCGCCTAAGGCTTGCCTCAATGCCACCGATGATGACTGGCACATCACTGAAGGCCTCTCTGGCACGCTGGGCATAGACCAGTACTGAGCGATCAGGGCGCTTACCCTCTTTGCCATCCGGCGTGTAGGCATCATCATGCCGCAGGCGACGGTCGGAGGTGTAGCGGTTGACCATGGAATCCATGTTGCCGGCGGTGATGCCGAAGAATAGGTTGGGTTTGCCAAGTTTCCTGAATGCCTCAGCACTCTGCCAGTCGGGCTGGGCGATGATGCCGACACGAAAGCCCTGTGATTCCAGCACACGGCCAATCAGTGCCATTCCAAAGCTTGGATGATCAATGTAGGCATCTCCGGTAACAATAATGATGTCACAGCTATCCCAGTCCAGTTCATTCATTTCTTCCCGGGACATGGGCAATATCGGCGCAATACCGAATCGTTGTGCCCAGTGCTTACGATAGGAAAAAAGGTCTTTGGCGGTGTCCATGACGAACCCAGGGCTTCTTCAGTTACAAGGCGAAGAAGTTATTTCTCCCACTCCATTGTAGTGGGTTTTTCACGTTTTTCCTGTAGCTGCTCTTCCGCAGACAGTGCATTCTCTGCAAACATGACCTTAATCTGAGCCGTGTCGCTACCGCCCAGGGTGAGGCGTGTTTTTTTGGTCAGTTGCTTTGCCTCCCGATAGCTGTCGAAGGTATCCAGTAACTCCAGTCGCTTGATTAACCCTGTGGCAGAATCAGTAATGCGATAGACAAAATAAGGCATGATCAGTCTTCCTTTTTTGTCGAATCACGAAATTCATCGAGTGAGACGACAAAGGTGTTGTTGGGTTCATCAATATATCGAGGACGATCATTGAAATCCACGCCACGCGCCCTGGCTAGCTCCTGCTGACGTCGGGTGATGACTGCAAAACAGTTTCGTATCTGCTTGATGGTGTCGCCGGATAGCGGATGCGTCAGCTCAGGCTGGGTATAGGTGTCTTTCGCGATGGCAGTCAGTGTATTTTTTAATAATTGAAGGATGTCTTCTTCCTTGCTGGGGGCGTCTTTGATTTTATTGCTCATTTTTTGTACCCGTATCAGGATCTGTGTCTATCGACTACAATATTGCAGGTATATTTCACGAATATTCTGCAATACTACTTTTATCGAGCATTCATATAAAGTAATTATGGGGAATCCCTACAAATTAAGGGTAAGAATATGTCGGAGATAAGATTGAAACCTTATTAATTATTAACGACGCCTTCATGTGGCGTTGAGATTGGGAATAATTATCAGGATATCTATTATGCAGAGCGGCGTCTTCACATATTTGTGGGCTTCCGGCTACGCGCTAATTGTAACACTGCTTACGATTTTTACTTTCAAACAATAAATAACTGCTGTAAAATCGTCCGACACAATCAGAGGGGTGTAACATGACAGATAAAAAGAATATGACGGCGGAGAATCGCCGTAACTTACTGAAAACCATTGCGGCCGGTAGCGGAGCCATCATTACCGGAAAAGCACTCCCAGACAGCTGGGCTCGGCCTGTTATCGATTCAGTATTACTTCCCGTGCATGCACAAACATCCGGTGGCCCATATGGTGGTACAAGCAATAACCCGATAACAATGAACGACAGTGATGGCCTGTTCCCACGTATTCTCAATAAATTGGTACCAGAGGGCTATGCACAAGCGGTTTCTTACGATTTCACTTATTGCATAACCCCCGTCAGTGACACAAAGGCAAATACCGCTGTATTGGTTACACCAGGTGGTAGCTGCCCATATTTCGCCCAGCTATTTACCCTTCATGGCGTCGAAATCAATACGGGTCCACAGGACATGGGGGGGTATCAAAACGAGTGTTTAGACACCTCTGCTACAGACTGGCTCGATTCAATTGGACTCATTAAAGATGCCATGGCCAGCATCTCTTCAACAATAGAACTCACTAATATTCAGGGACAGGTAACGGGTACTTTTCATTATGATTCTGGTTATATCGTTGATGACTTTGTACTTACCGGTTCATGTTCCAGCATGACGGTGACATGTTGCGAGGGGCCGCCGCCTTAATAAGCCGGTAGTTAGAAGGGGTGTGCGGCCGATGGTGACAGGTTCCTTTTATTATTTCGCTACAAGGGGATTTGGGCCAGTTTCCTGAGTTTGCCTGTCATTGCGAGACAGAGTTCTACCTCTGTCGTGGACAGCATCCAGCCGTTTATAAGGGTTGTCCGCCCATCCTCAAAATCGCTAGTGATTCTTTTGCGATACCGGTTCTTTAACCTGTGAACCCTGTCAGGTTCCGGTGGTGAATGTGTATCGAATACCTGACAGACGAATTCGACAGACCAGAGTGAAACAGCCAGTTTCGGGCGAGTCTCTGAAATTGTCTGCCCAATTTTGATTATGCTCTCAACCGGCCCGATGATTTCCTTGATTAACGCGAACATATCATCCGGAAAATACCTGGGCATGTCTACTGGACTGAATGATGAATGAACAGGTGGGGAGACAGCCGATGCAGCCAGGACCGACATCAGGAAGGTACGACGTGTGATCAGACTCATGCCAGTTTCTCCTTGATGTGATCGGCCAGCCGTAATGCCAGTGCGACCACTGTCAGGGTCGGGTTTGTACTGCCGCCGGTTGGAAACACTGAAGCTCCAGCCATGTAGAGATTGTGGACAGTGTGCAGGCAGCAGTTGGCATCAACAACGCCCAGCGCAGGGTTCTCATGCATGCGTGTCGTGCCCATCTGGTGATTGTCTCCTCGAACAGTATCTGGTAATGGATCGTTTTCCGAGATCCCCAGACGGACCCGCCCGAGGTCGGTACGACCGACCTCCAGCGCCATCATCCTGTGTGCGGTCAGTATAGTCCTACGATCGATCTCACCCAGTTGCCATCTGATATTTACTCTCTGTATACCCAGGGAGTCCCTGGCTCGGTCTAGTGTGACCCTGTTGTCGGGGTCTGGAACCTGTTCCCACTGATTGTAAAAATCCAGTTGCAACGGTGCGGGCTTGTTTGTCAGATGATCATAGTAGAACTTGCTGCTAACTGAGTCGAGATCACCCAGAATATTGCTAATGTGTTGCCACCAGCCGGTAATTACCTGATCTCTACTCAGTTTTCTGCTAATGCGTCGATAGGACTTCACCCCTTTTGATAGCAGTGCTGGAAAAAATAGGGCACTGTAATTGGCCACCTGTTGTTGTCGCTGAGAAACCTCATCAAGCAGAACAGTGAAATAGAGAGGTCTTCTCTGACGAAAATAATAGGGGTCATAGTAGATTTCCGGTATACGTCCGCTTGTGGTCATGAGTGAACCATTTCGCGACAGGACCGGGTGATCCATAAAGTATCTTCCAACATTGCCACTCTCGTTACCCAGGCCATCGGGATGGATATCCTTCGAACTCAGTAACAGACGAGCATTTTCAATCGACCCACAGGCAAGGGTACATGTCTGGGGGCTTATGCTGAATTGGTTTCCATCCAGCGTTTGAATACGCAATGATTTCAGTTGTGCTGAGGGTTTGTCCACCTGAAGGTGAGTAAGGTTTGCATGAAGACAAACGGTAATATTGCGTGATTTTCTTAATTGTTCACGGTAAGCCGTACCAAAACGCAATGGTGTGCTGGCTTGATATACCTCGGTTCTGAATGTTCCCGTTTTGAAAGGCAACAATCTCTGGTTTTCATCTATCCAGTGCTCGGCATTATAGATGTATTCCCCAAGATCCAATATCGGCTGAGCCCGCATATACCAGGGTACCAGGTGATCTCGGTTGAAGGGCCAGCCACTGTTAGGTATCCATGCACGAGACTCGAAGTCGATCGCATCCATGGGTCGACACAGTCCGGCCCAGTGGTTGGTTGTGCCGCCCAGGTATCGAAGCCGTGTTTTATCAAGTGGGAAATAACGGCGGCCTGTAGATGTTCCCTTATATAGATCCTGTGTGGGTTGCTCTAATTCATAACCACCACTCTCAAGCAGCCAGACATTCAGCCCTATACCATCGAATTCACGCGCTATCGTGATCCCGGCCGCACCCGCACCAATGATACAGAGATCACAAGGGATTGATGTGCCGGCTTTAATCTCGCTTGCATCAATTATCACGTTCATCTCCAACTGGCATTGAAAGGGACAGGCCGAATTTGGCTGGCTGGTCAGGTTCAGTACGGTGGCCTGAGGATGCAAACCCGCATATCTCCCGGCACAGCGGGTTTTTAATCAGTTTTAGCATTTATAGAGTATGCCTTGACCCAGTTTTGTTGTAAAAGGGAGGGGGCCTATTTCCTGGCTTTCAATCCAGCACCTGCGCAAATGGAATATGGTAGACTTCAACCGATTTCAATTTGCTTTACAGAACATTTCATCTATGCAGGAGATTTGAATGGCCGGACACAGTAAATGGGCCAATATTCGCTTTCGCAAGGGTGCCCAGGACGCCAGGCGCGGCAAGCTTTTTACCAAACTCATCAGGGAAATCACCGTTGCGGCCCGTATGGGCGGCGGTGACCCGGATTCAAATCCCCGTCTCAGGGCAGCAATTGATAAGGGTCTGGCTAATAACATGAAGAGAGACACCATCGAGAAAGCGATCAAGCGGGGCACCGGTGATCTGGAGGGCGTCAATTATGAAGAAGTTCGTTATGAGGGCTACGGTACAGCAGGGGTGGCGATTCTGGTTGATTGCATGACCGATAACCACAACCGTACCGTCAGTGAAGTACGCCACGCCTTCAGCAAGTACAACGGAAACCTGGGTACAGATGGTTCAGTCGCCTATCTGTTTAGCAGGATGGGTGTCATTGCATACCCTGGTTCATGCGATGAAGAAGTTATTATGGATGTGGCGCTGGAAGCCGGAGCCGAAGACGTCGTGACAGAAGAGGATGGCTCGATAGAAGTGCAGACCACCCCGGAAAACTTTAACGGTGTTAAAAAGGCACTGGATGAGGCAGGACTGATTGCCGATTATGCAGACATCACAGAACGTGCTTCAACAGACGTTGCACTGGATACCGAAAAGGCCGAAAAGCTGATGCGGTTGGTTGATGCGCTGGAGGATTTGGACGATGTGCAGGAAGTCCATTCTAATGCCTCTTTCCCAGATGATTTTGAAGGTTGAACAGGAGCAAGGCGGGTTGATGAGGATCCTTGGGGTTGATCCGGGTTCACGCATTACCGGTTTTGGCGTAATCGAAATTGAAAATGGTAAGCTGCGCTATGTCACAAGTGGCTGCATAAAAATGAAGGACAAGGCCCTGCCTGCGAGGCTTAGAACCATCTTCGAAGGGATGTCTGAGATAATTGAGAATACCGAACCTGATGCGATGGCGATAGAAGAAGTCTTTGTCTCCCGCAATGCCCATTCTGCTCTCATACTTGGACAGGCGAGGGGGGCGGCGATATCTGCGGGTGTAAGTAAGGGCTTATCGGTAGGTGAATACACGGCTCTGCAAATAAAGAAGTCGGTTGTTGGCTACGGTCAGGCAGATAAGGCCCAGGTACAGCACATGGTTCGGACTATACTCGTACTCGATGCCGTGCCACAGGAAGATGCGGCCGATGCACTGGCCTGTGCGATCTGTCATGGCCACACACTGGAGCACAATCATCGCATGAGTAAACAGCAGGGAAGGGGGACACAAGCATGATCGGTCAGTTGCGCGGTATATTATTGTCCAAACAGCCTCCGGCACTGATGCTGGACGTCCAGGGTGTTGGCTATGAACTCGATGCACCGATGACCACCTTCTACGATCTGCCAAAGGAAGGTGCGGAATTGATGTTGCATACACATCTGGTCGTGCGCGAGGATGCACAGCTATTATTCGGTTTTTCCACAGAAAACCAGCGCAACCTGTTTCGCCATTTGCTGAAAATCAGTGGTATCGGGCCACGTGTCGGGTTGGCGATATTGTCCGGTTTATCGGTAAAAGAATTTCACCTGTGTATCAATGGCGAGGATGTGGTGAGGCTGACAAAAGTACCGGGCATCGGGCGCAAGACTGCAGAACGAGTGATTCTTGAATTACGTGGCAAGCAGCTGCCCGGTATGTCTGTCGATGAAGACGTAGGGATTGCTGGGGGCAGTGATGAAATACGGTCTGATGCCATCTGTGCATTAACCGCACTGGGTTATCGAGCAAGGGATGCAGAGAAAGTCATTGGCCATTTGGCAGGTCAATCTGATGGCAGCAAGGGATTGAGTAGCGAATCTCTGATAAGACAGGCCTTGCAGGTTATGTCGGGCGGTTCACGATGATAGAAACCGACCGTCTGATTGCTCCGGAAACAAGAGAAAATGTCGGTGAGCGGGTTTTTGATAAGGCCTTGCGGCCGACAAAACTCGACGAATTTGTCGGTCAGCCAAATATTCATCAGCAGTTGGAAATCTTTATTACAGCGGCCCTTAATCGTGAAGAAGCACTGGATCACGTGCTCCTGTTTGGGCCACCGGGTCTGGGTAAAACAACTCTGGCGCACATTGTTTCCAATGAAATGGAAGGAAAATTGCACCAGAGTTCCGGCCCGGTACTGGATAAAGCCGGTGATCTGGCGGCCTTACTGACCAATCTCGAACAGGGCGATATACTGTTCATCGATGAAATTCATCGCCTGTCTCCAGCCATCGAGGAAATCCTTTACCCCGCGTTGGAGGATTATGAACTTGACATCATAATCGGCGAAGGGCCCGCTGCGCGTTCTATCAAGCTTAGCCTGCCACCGTTTACCCTTATTGGCGCAACCACTCGGGCAGGACTGCTGACCTCACCGTTGCGAGATCGCTTCGGTATCGTACAGAGGCTAGAATTTTATGACAGTGAACAACTGCAGCAGATCATCCATCGTTCCTGCAGTATTTTGGGTGTAAAAGCTGACGATGAGGGTGTGGCAGAAATTGCTCGTCGCTCGCGGGGAACCCCGAGGATCGCCAACCGACTGCTACGACGTGTGCGTGACTACGCCGAAGTTAAAGGAGATGGCCAACTTAACAAAAAGACGGCCCGTTCTGCCCTGGATATGCTGGAAGTCGACGAACAGGGTTTTGATGAAATGGACAGGCGATTGTTATCTGCAATTGTGCAGAAGTTTGATGGTGGCCCGGTGGGTGTCGATAATCTCGCGGCAGCGTTAAGTGAAGAGAGGGATACCCTGGAGGATGTCATTGAGCCTTACCTGATTCAACAGGGGTTCATCATGCGCACACCGCGAGGGCGCGTTGCGACACGCCAGGCATGGCAGTATTTCGGACTGGATTTTCCTGCCGACTCAAAAGATTCAGAAGATCTTCAGGGGAAGTTGTTGTAATAAAAAAGCCTTATTTGTAGGTGCGAATTCATTCGTACAGATTTTATTTACGCGCAGGACTAATCTGTACCCGAAAGACTTTCCACAATAGCTACCCCAGGTGTCGTACTTGCATTGACATGACAGCTTTTTAATCAGATTAAGGCCATCCATGAATTACAGGGCTTCCTTTACTGTTAACTTCCAGCCAGTTACCCCCTGTGTTCTTCTGTATTCTTCGCGGTTCAATATATTTTTTATTCAGCAGAAGTTCACCCCTGTTTAACCCGCTTGAAAGACTGGTAATTTCTACTCATCCCTGTATAGTTCAGAGGAATTTTTCGCTAATGTGAAGCCCATTTGGTAGGCAGGTTTGAGCCGTACGGATTTTGTTTTTCCAGTACGCATACATTATGAAGACACCGATGCCGGTGGTGTCGTCTATCACGCCAATTATCCCAGATACATGGCGCGCACCAGGACGGAATGCCTGCGTGAGCTGGGCCACGAACTGGTTAAGCTGGAACAGGATTTTATCTTTGCTGTGAGGTCTGTGAGTATCGACTTCCTGAAACCTGTCTTTTTGAATGACTTACTTCAGGTTCATGTGACTGTTGCCCGTAAAGGTAAGACATCGCTGGATATCCGGCATGAAATTTACCGTGAAAATATTATAGTCTGCCATGCAGATGTCAACGTGGCAGGACATGTAGCGAGTTCCTTTCGGCCGCAGGCAATACCCTTCGAGGTAGGTTGAGTCAAAAATATAAAGAAGATTAGGAAGATAGAGGAGAAAACCGTTTGGAAACATTCGTAGAACTTGCCAACCCACAACAGAGCTTGTCTATTCTGCATATGATTATGCAGGCGACACTGGTAGTGCAACTGGTCATGGCGGTGCTGATGCTTGCATCCGTCGTGTCCTGGGCACTGATTTTTCAGAAGTGGAAAGAGATTAGACAGGCGCGAAGCGCGGCCGATAATTTTGAAGATTCTTTCTGGTCCGGTGGTGATCTGAGTAACCTCTACTCCGAGTGGGGCGGGAAGGAAGCCAGCGATGAGGCAGGTATGGCCAGCATCTTTATTGCCGGTTATCGGGAATACTCCCGCCTGTATAATAAAGAGGGGATAAAACGCAGCGAAGTGACAGATGGGGTACAACGTGCCATGCGTGTGGCTTTGGCACAGGAAATCGAGGCCCTCGAAGGTGGCCTGTCATTTCTTGCCACTGTCGGTTCAACCTCTCCCTATGTCGGTTTGTTTGGCACGGTCTGGGGCATCATGAACTCATTTCGTGCTCTGGGTATCATGAAGCAGGCGACCATTGCTTCAGTTGCCCCCGGTATTTCAGAAGCACTGGTGGCGACCGCCATGGGGTTATTTGCAGCGATTCCTGCAGTCATTGCCTATAATCGATTTTCCAACAATGTGGAGCGACTAATCATGCGCTACGAAATGTTCATGGAAGAATTTACCAGTATCGTTTCCCGTCAGAGTTACCATAAAAAGTCTGGCGATGTTTGAGCACTCACGGCGTAGCCGAAAAAGTCAGATGAGTGAGATCAATGTCGTACCGTACATCGATGTCATGTTGGTATTGCTGGTGATTTTCATGGTCACCACACCGTTGTTGACGCAGGGTGTTGAAGTTGATTTACCCGTTGCAATATCGAATGAGGTGGAAGACCCTGACATTGAGCCTTTTTTATTATCAGTTGACAAGAATGGGCAGCTGTTTGCGAATGATGAGAAACAGCCCCTCAGTGGTGAGGAAATTGTTAGGAGGGCCAGCATAGTCTATAAACGAAACCCGAAAATACCCTTTCTTGTGAAAGGAGACAGACGGGTGGAATATCAGGCAGTGATGACTGCCATGGTGTTGTTGAAGCAGGCGGGCATTCCAAAGGTAGGCCTGGTAACAGAACCACCGGAAAAATAATGGTGACAGGGGGAAGTAGCAGGCGGCTATTAAAAAAGCAGCATTTAAGTCCGGTTGCCCTGGGTCTTGCAGTTTTGTTGCACGCCCTACTGTTCGGCATCATGTTTATCAAGGTGGACAGCCACCTGAAACCGGTAGCGGTGGTAAAAGCCACGCAGATTAAAGTAGACAAGTCCGTTGATATTATTGAAGCTTCAACCGTTGAAAATAGTGAGCTGGAGAAGAGGAAAGAAAAGAAGAAAGCCATAGAGCGGGAGAAACGGCGAAAAATAGTGGCTGAAAAAAAGCGCAGGGCAGAAAAAGAGCGCAAACGTAAGGCAGAGGCCAAACGCAAGAAGGAAGAAAAGATAAAGAAGGCAAAGGCGGAGAAAAAGCGGAAAAAAGAAGCGAAGAAAAAGGCCGCTCTAAAGAAAAAGAAAGCAGCGAAGGAAAAGGCGCGTAAGAAGGCCGAAGCGAAAAAGAAAAAAGAGGCAGAACGCAAGAAGAAGCTCGCCGAAGAGAAAAAACGAAAAGCAGCGGCCGACAAGAAACGTAAGGCAGAAAAAGAACGTAAGCGCAAAGAAGCCAAGATGAGGGAACAGATGGAAGCGAAAGACAAAGAATTAAGGGCGCGCCAGGCTATGAGTAAATTTATTCCACGGATTCAAAAAAAAGTGCAAATAAGCTGGAGGTATCCACCACGCGGCCCGGAGGGCTGCAATCCAACAGTACGCGTTAACCTTGCACCGGATGGCAAAGTTCTTAGCGCAAGGATTGTGAAAAGCAGTGGGGACAGTTTCTGTGATGAATCGGTAGAGAAGGCCTTCAGGCAGGCATCTCCGATCCCAATACCGCTGGATCCGGAGCTGTATGCCGAATTCAAGATTATTGATTTTCCGTTCAGACCTCAATGATGACTAATCGTCTGAGCGTTACTCGAGGAGCTCCCCTGATTAAGTCAAAGAAACCGGCCATTGCGAGTGAAACGCGGCGATCTCATTCTTTAGCGTCAGTCACCAGGAGATTGCTTTGTCCCACTGTTCCTCGTTATGACGTGAAAAATTGAAATTCCCTAAGGAAATCTTTGGCTTTCGAGGCTACAATATTGCTAGAGACGACGACAAGAACATGAAATTATCGACCATGAAAAAATTTACGGCACTGCTAATTATTTTGTTGGGCTTGATGCTCAACCCGGCACAGGCGGTGCTCACCATTGAAATCACCAAGGGTGTTGATGTAGGCATACCGATTGCCATTGTTCCTTTTAGCTGGAACGGTGCCCCGGTGGCAGGCGAAAGTATGACGAAGCTTATTGAGGCGGATCTTACCCGGTCAGGCCGTTTTGACAGTATTCCACAGTCTGATTTTCTGCAGCAGCCGCACAATGTAAAACAGGTGAGGTTCAAGGACTGGCGCCTGATCAAAACAGATTATCTGGTGCTTGGCAGTATCCAGCAGACAGGTGCAACAATGTATACTGTAAAATTTCAGCTGATGGACGTATTCAAGGGCAGTACAATGACCGGATACCAATATACTGTCCAGCGCACAAAACTGAGGAATGTGGCACATCAGATCAGTGATATTATTTATGAAAAGCTGACTGGAGAAAAGGGTGCCTTTAACACCAGGATTGCTTATGTAACCGTAGAGAAAACGAAAAAAGGGAGACGTTTTTTACTGCAAGTTGCAGATTCAGATGGGTTTAATCCACAGACGATACTCGATTCGAATCAGCCACTTATGTCTGCCGCCTGGTCTCCGGATGCGCGAAAATTAGCCTATGTCTCTTTCGAAAAAAAGCGTTCAATGATATACATACAGCGTTTGTCAGATGGCAAGCGTGAGAATGTAGCCAGTTTTAAAGGCATAAACAGTGCCCCTGCATTTTCTCCAGATGGTACGAAACTGGCATTTGTTTCATCAAAAGAGGGTAATACTGAGATATATGTACTTGATTTACGCACGCGGGCCATTAAGCGGTTGACCAATAATTTTGGCATTGATACCGAACCCTCCTGGTTGCCGAACGGCCGGGGGCTTGTGTTTACTTCAGGCCGTAGTGGGCAGCCCCAGATTTACCGAATGAATGCGGATGGGTCGGGTGTACAGCGGTTGACCTACTCTGGAAAATATAATGCCAGGCCATCCGTTTCGCCAGATGGTAGACTAATGGTTATGATTAGCCGTGGCAATGGACGCTTTCACGTGGCGGTGATGAATTTGCGTAATAAAGAGATAACCAAGCTTACTGATACACTGCTTGACGAATCTCCGAGTTTCGCGCCAAATGGAAGAATGGTACTTTATGCAACCGAGCAGGGTAATAAGGGGGTGTTGGCAGCGGTATCATCTGATGGCCGTGTGCGGCAAACATTAAGGTTTTTACAAGGTGACGTCCGTGAACCGGCATGGTCACCATATTTAAGACGACAATAAAACGAGGATAGAGGAAGAGATGAATATTAAGAGCAAATTAATTCTAATAGCGCTGTTGGCAGGTACGGTAGCAGTGAGTGGTTGTAATAACAAAAACCGTAAGGCAGAAGGTGCTGAAATAGGAAATGGCGGGGTCTCAACAGCTGGCACTGGAACCGGATTCGGCCCCGACGGCAAACCCCTGGGTGACTGGCAGAGTGGCGCATCAGCAGAACTGCTTTCCCAGACCCGGGTTTATTTTGCCTACGATAGCAGTGCGCTGGACCCTGATAGCCTGGCAATTGCTGAAGCGCATGCCACTTTTTTACGCGACAGCCCTTCAACTAAAGTAGTCCTTGAAGGCCATGCAGACGAAAGGGGTACTCGTGAGTACAACCTCGCCCTGGGCGAACGTCGTGCACAGTCTGTTGAGGATGTCTTTATTGCATTGGGTGTCAGTCCCGCCAATATAGAAAAAGTGTCATACGGTGAAGAAAACCCGATAGCAGAGGGGCATGATGAATCAGCATGGCGTCTAAATCGCCGTGTTGAAATACGCTATGACAGGTAAGATTAATCAGTTCTCAATGATTAAGTTATTTCTGCCGATAGTACTCGGCTCTTTGCTGCTGTTGAGTGGCTGCAATGAAACGACGGCTGCAACAGTGCGGCCGTCTACCACTCAGGTAAACCCACAATTAAAGCTCTTGGGGCGGGTTAACAGCCTGGAAAGCGAAGTATCAAGGCTGCAGAACACAGTTGATGTGCAGGAAAATGAACTGAACAGGCTACGGGAGAGATTGTCTGGAATTTATGATGATCTCGACCGTCGTATGCGCAGTGTCGAAGTGTCATCCTTATCCACGACTGTGCCTGTTGCTCCTGCCTCCGGTATGCTGACTGACAATGAAATCCCCTCTATTCCAAAGCAGATGGATACAGTGGCGAAGCCGATTTCACCCGCTGTAATGCGTGACACAAGTCAGGCAGAGACGTCTGCACCCGCTGCGGTGGAATTGCCAACGGAAAATTCAGTTCAAAGTCCCCAGGACGGGGTTTCACAACTGGAGCAGGCTTCTTATGACAGGGCCTTCGACCTTCTGAAGCAAAGTCGCTACGAAGAAGCCATTGCAGCTTTTAAGGAGTTTCAAACACGATTCCCAAGAGGCAAATTTGGTGACAGTGCGCAGTACTGGATAGCCGAGGCCCGTTATGTAAATCGTGCATACAATGCAGCCCTGCATGAGTACAATGTGCTGATACAGCGTTATCCTGAAAGTAAGCGACTCCCTGACGCGATGTTGAAAGTGGGGTATATCCACTTCGATAATGAGCAGTGGGAGCAGGCAAGAAGGGCACTGAACGCGGTGGTTATTCGGTATCCGGGCAGTCGCGTCGCCGTTTCAGCAAAAATGCGGCTAGATCAAATGACGAAAACAGGGCATTGAAAGCGGTTTAAAGAGGAAAGCCTAACGTTTAAAGAAGATTCGCTTGTCTTTTCGCTTTCCACTTTCCACTTTCCACTGTTAACTGTTAACTTTTTTTCTTCTCCATTGCCTCCCACATCAAACAATCCCCCGATCCCAGCGACAGACCGTGAACTTCGTGTTTGTGAGATATTTTATTCTTTACAGGG
>JAADJE010000024.1 GCA_013150915.1 Gammaproteobacteria bacterium | reverse complement strand
CGGCCTGCGCCGGAATGACGGAATTGTTTGCCGGAATGACGGAGAGATGTTATCGATAGTCATGTCTCCAACACCATTGGGTTCCCTGCATTCCAAGCACTACGACAACGACAGTAAAATAAGATCAAGCCAACGGGACGGCAGTGTTAAAAGTTGAAAGTTAAAAGTTGAAAGGAAACAATCTCGCGAGCTTTGAACTTTCAACTTTGAGCTTTGAGCTTTGAACTTTTTTATCCCCTCTCCGACTATTCACCTCCAATCTGTGTCAGACTATGGCCTCACTTTTTTCTCGAGGTAAGGGCTTATGCGCGTCATTCTGTTAGGTGGACCCGGTGCCGGTAAAGGTACTCAGGCGGGTTTTATTAAGGACAAATACAATATTCCACAGATCTCCACGGGTGACATGTTACGTGCCCATGTAAAAGCCGGCACAGAGCTGGGTGTGGCAGCAAAGAAGATCATGGATGAAGGTGGACTGGTCTCCGATGACATCATCATGGGTATGGTAAAAGAAAGAATTACCGACGACGATTGTAAAAACGGTTACCTGTTCGATGGTTTTCCCCGTACCATCCCGCAAGCCGAAGCGCTGAAAGATGCCGGGATAGTGATTGATGCGGTAGTGGAAATCGATGTGCCGGATGAAGAGATCATCAAACGCATGTCCGGCCGCCGTGTCCATCTGGCCTCCGGTCGTACCTATCATGTCGTATTCAATCCACCGAAAGTGGCAGGCAAAGATGATGAAACAGGTGAAGACCTGGTTCAACGCAATGATGACCAGGAAGATACCGTTAAGGCTCGTCTCAACATCTACCACGAGCAGACGGAACCGTTGATTGAATTCTATAAGCGTGAAGTCGAAAAAGGACTAAATTATGTCAAGGTTAACGGGGTTGGTAGTGTTGATTCGATTCGGGATCAGATATTTAACGGATTGAAGGCAGTTAAAATCTGAAAGCTCAAAGTTAAAAGGAAAGATCAAAAGAAAAATGCACCTTCATATTTTAAGCTTTAAACTTTAAACTTCAAACTTTAAGCTTTTCACTCTCGTTTCATGCCTCCCCAACTCCTGTCCAAACTCAGTCTGGAAAGAATTCGTCCCTGCTTTGACCAGGGGTCTTTTCAGCGTGGGACTGACTACTGGAATGCTGGCCATGTCAGACGAGTGAAGGTAATAGAAGAGGGTGCGGAACTCGCTGTGCATTCTTCTGTCTCCGGTAGCCGGAGGCTGGTTTATCATCAGGAAATTGAGGTCTATGAATATGATGGCCTGATAGAAGTTAGCGGCGAATGCAGCTGCCCGGTGAGTTTCAACTGCAAGCATGTGGTGGCTGTGTTGTGTGATTTGATTGATCGCTATTCCATTACTGTAAGCACTGGAGGGATCGATCAGCCTGTTGAAGAATGGCTGGGTATGTTGTCTGAGAGCACGGCATTAAGTGAGCAGGTGGAAGGCGGCAGGGAACCTGCGCAGGATACCATACAACTGAAGTACCTGATCAACCCTGAACCGGCCAGTGTGGCTGGCTCACGTTTCAAGGTCAGGGCGTCCGTTTTCAAATCGCGCGTGTTAAAAAATGGGGGTTACGGCAAACCGGTCAAGCATTCTTTTGATCGCATCGGTGTGGGGTATTATTTCGATGATTTTGTATTGCCTGACGACAAACTGATCGGCTCGCTGGTGGGTAAACAGGCTTCTTATATCACCCAGTCTTCCAGCAGGCCGCTGGAAGGTGAGCTGGCTGAGCTGGCGCTGCAGAAGATGCTACAGACGAGACGCTGTTACTGGAAGGACTTTGAGGTTGAAGCGCTACAGATGACGACTGAGCGGACGCTGCAATTCAATTGGCAGGAAGAGCAGGAAGGCAGTGTATTGCAGGCACAGGTAATACCACCAGCCAGTTATATTTTTCGTGTCGACAGGTTCTGGTATGTGGATACCGAATCCGGACAGATAGGCCTCTTGCAATACAATGATCTGGATGCACAACAGCTCGCCTTGTTGCTGGATGCCCCTTTTATCCCGAAGAAAAAGCTGGAGGATGTCAGTCGCCATCTGATTCTTGATACACCGGCTATCAAAATCCCCTTGCCCGTCGCGCTCGAGATCAAACAGATCGCTGTTCCTGTGCAGACACCGATGGTGAAGCTGTGCTTGATGGGTCTGGATCTGGATGCGTTTACCGGGCTGCAGGCGCAGACTAATATTGCACGTCTCAGTTTTCAATACGGTGATATTGAGTGCTCCAGGGCCGCCATCAGGGCGCGTGAAACACACATGGAAGGCAATACCGCTTACATTGTCAGCCGTAATACTAAATTTGAGCAACAGGCGCAGGAATTGCTCAGGATGCAAGGTCTGTGGTTTGATGATGCGTCGGGTGCCGATACCATGGACTGGTCCTGTTCAACCCGTAACCGCGCTGAAACCAGTTTGTTCTGGTATGAATTTATGCAGTCCAGTGTTGCCGAACTGCAGCGGGAGGGCTGGCAGCTCGAGTTTGACAGTAGTTTTGGTCTGGCAATTGAAGAGGCGGGTGAATGGCATGCACATGTTGAAGTGGATGTCGGTGACAAGTGGTTCAATCTCAAACTCGGGGTGGACATCGATAGTGAGGATAGGCAACTAAATCTACTGCCCGTGCTGCTGGAGATATTGCATCAGCACAGCCGACCGGAACTGTTGCGTGAAAGCCTGCTGCAGTCACCTGATTATTTTATCCAGCTTGAAGGTGATCGGCTACTGAAGCTCGATTCAGTACGCATATTGAGCATTTTCGATACCCTGCTCGAACTTTATGACAGTGACCCGCTGAACAAAGACGGGGGTCTGTCACTGAGTCGCCATCAGGGCGCGCAGATGAGTGCGCTACTGGAAAATCCGGATCTACACTGGCACGGTGCCGACACGCTACAGGAGTTGAATCAAAAGCTGCGTGATTTTGATGGCATCGAGAATGTAGAGGTACCGCGTGGTCTGCAAACCGAATTAAGGGATTATCAGCGCCAGGGACTTGACTGGCTGCAGTTTTTAAGAGAGTTTGAATTCAATGGCATTCTGGCTGACGATATGGGGCTGGGCAAAACGGTACAGACCCTGGCGCATTTGCTGCTGGAAAAAGAAAGCGGGCGCATGCAACGTCCCTGCCTGGTCGTCGTGCCGACCTCCCTGGTCAGTAACTGGGCACGTGAGACGCGCCTTTTTACCCCGGATCTAAGTGTTCTGATCCTGCACGGCAGCGGCCGCCATGCCCGTTTCGAGCAGATTGATGATCATGACATCGTGATTACCACCTACCCGCTGTTAAGACGTGATAATGAAAAACTGCTGGAGCATGAGTTCTATATTATGGTGCTGGATGAATCGCAGTTTGTTAAAAATCCAAAATCGAAAACTACCCAGGTAGTGTTTTCACTAAAGGCCACGCATCGCTTGTGTCTTACCGGTACGCCGCTGGAAAACCACCTGGGTGAACTGTGGTCGATGTTTCATTTCCTGATGCCGGGGTTTCTCGGTGGGTTGACCCGTTTCAACAGTCTGTTCCGCAACCCCATTGAAAAGCAGGGGGATGGCATACGTCAGGAGCAACTGCGCCAGCGCATCAAGCCTTTCCTGTTGCGCCGTCGTAAGCAGGATGTGGCCAGCGAACTGCCGGCTAAAACAGAGATTATTCGCAGCGTCAGTCTGCAGGGCAAGCAGCGCGATTTGTATGAGAGTATACGCATTGCGATGGATACCAAGGTACGGCAGGAGATTACCAGCAAAGGTCTGTCACGCAGCCACATCATGATCCTTGATGCACTCCTGAAATTACGTCAGGTGTGTTGCGACCCACGAACCTTGTCTCTGACACAGGCCAGTAACGTCAAACAGAGCGCCAAGCTGGATCTATTGATGGACATGGTGCCGGAGATGGTCGAGGAAGGCAGGCGAATACTGATTTTTTCTCAATTCACGCGCATGTTGGCGCTGATAGAAGATGAGTTGCAATCAGCCAGTATAGATTACTGCAAACTGACCGGCCAGACGCTGAAGCGGGATGAGCAGGTAGACCGGTTCCAGGGCGGCGACGTGCCGGTATTTCTGATCAGTCTGAAAGCCGGCGGCGTTGGCCTGAATCTGACCGCTGCCGATACCGTCATCCACTACGACCCCTGGTGGAATCCGGCCGCCGAAAACCAGGCTACCGATCGCGCTCACCGTATTGGGCAGGACAAACCGGTTTTCGTCTACAAACTCATCGCCGAGGGTACTATAGAAGACCGTATATTGGAGCTACAGAAAAATAAACAAGCGCTGGCTGATTCGATCTATCAGAAAGCGGGCAGTGGGGGAGGGCAGCTGACGGCCAATGATTTGTCGGAATTGTTTAAGCCGATAGGAAAGTGAACAGGGGACAGCAATGTCGAAAGTTCAAAGTTTGAAGTTCAAAGTTCAAAGTTCAAAGTTCAAAGCTCGCGAGATTGTTTCCTTTCAACTTGCAACTTTCAACTTTTAACTTTCAGCTCACTGCTGTTCCGTTAACCTGACCTTATTTTGCTGTCGTTGTCGTAGTGCCTGGGATGCAGGAAATCCAATGGTGTTGGAGACATGACTATCGATAACATCTCTCCGTCATTCCGGCAAACAATTCCGTCATTCCGGCGCAGGCCGGAATCTAGCGGTTTCAACGACTTACTGGATACCGGGTCAAGCCCGGCATGACGATGTGGCGTTAACGGGACAGCCGTGAAGTTTTCTGATTTTAACCTTACTTGAAACTTGGAACTTGGAACTTATCTTAATATATACTCCCAGCACAGAACAGATACCCCGTTGTTTCCAGGAACCCGGCAACCCATGACATCCAGAAAAAGCAGCTATACTTATGACGAATTAATCGCATGTGGTCACAGCGAGCTGTTTGGTAAAGGCAATGCCCAGTTACCGTTGCCGAATATGCTGATGTTTGATCGTATCACCGAAATTAGCGATTATGGTGGTGTGTACGGTAAGGGGCATGTCGTCGCCGAGTTGGATGTGAAATCAGATTTATGGTTTTTTGCCTGTCATTTCGAAGACGATCCGGTGATGCCGGGTTGTCTGGGTCTGGATGCTATGTGGCAGCTGGTTGGTTTTTATCTCGGCTGGCTGGGTGGGGCGGGCCACGGTCGAGCCCTGGGTGCCGGTGAGGTGAAGTTTTCCGGCCAGGTGACACCAGATGTCGACACGGTGACATACAGGGTAAATCTTAAGCGCGTTATTCAGCGTAAATTGTTCATGGGCATAGCCGATGCCGTACTGGAAGCGGATGGAAAGGAGATTTATACTGCCCATAATTTGAAGGTGGGTTTGTTCACTTCAACTGAGGGTTTCTAGATAATATGCGCAGAGTAGTTGTTACAGGTATGGGGGTGGTTTCGAGCCTGGGTAATAATGTTGCCGAGGTGCTGGATTCACTGAAAAATGGCCGTTCCGGTATTCGCTTTAGCGAGGTACAGGCCGAAATGGGGTTTCGCAGTCATGTGAATGGTCCGATCGATATTGATCTGGCTGCATCAATAGACCGTAAAATTCTCCGTTTTATGGGCGGTGGTTCGGCCTATAACTACATTGCCATGCGGGAGGCAATCGAGGATGCCGGGCTGACAGAGGAACAGGTCAGCAATGTTCGTGCAGGCCTTATTATGGGATCCGGTGGCAGTTCAACATCAAACGTAGTGCTGGCAGCGGATAATATGCGTGAGAAGGGAATACGCCGTGTTGGCCCGTATATGGTGACCCGAACCATGTCCAGCACTAACTCGGCCTGTCTTGCAACGCCATTCAAGATCAAAGGCGTCAACTATTCCATTAGCTCCGCGTGCTCGACATCGGCACATTGTATCGGTAATGCCATGGAGCTTATCCAGTTCGGGAAACAAGATCTTGTCTTTGCCGGTGGGGGTGAAGAGGTCGACTGGACACAATCAGTCCTGTTCGACGGTATGGGTGCCCTGTCATCAAAATACAATGAAACGCCCGAAACGGCCTCACGCCCCTACGATGCAGGCCGAGACGGTTTTGTCATCTCTGGCGGTGGTGGGACGCTGGTAGTTGAAGAACTGGATCATGCAAAGGCACGTGGTGCCAAAATCTATGCCGAGCTGGTTGGTTACGGTGCTACTTCAGACGGTTACGATATGGTACAGCCCTCGGGTGAAGGTGCCGTACGCTGTATGCAGCAGGCGATGGCAACGGTTGATACGTCGGTGGACTATATTAACGCGCACGGTACCAGTACACCGGTGGGTGACATCCGTGAGCTGGAAGCCGTGAAAAAAACATTCGCAGACATGGACACACCGATGATTACCTCAACCAAATCGCTTTCCGGTCACGCGCTGGGTGCCGCTGGCGTGCATGAGGCCATCTATTCATTGTTGATGCAGCAACATAACTTCATTGCTGCTTCAGCCAACATTACAGAGATTGATGAAGGCGCAGAGGGTGTGCCTATCGTGCGCGAAAAGAAAGAGGGTGTTGAGCTGAATACGATCATGTCGAACAGTTTTGGTTTTGGTGGCACCAATGCGACGTTGATATTCCGAAGGTTGTAATTAACCCTGTAGGAGCGCCGCTCGGCGCGATTTTCAATAGATAAATACAATCGCGCCGAGCGACGCTCCTACAAAAAAAGCAAAAAAACCCACGCGTGGAGCGTGGGTGAATATTCACTTGGAGGGTTACCAAATATCGTTTTATAAGCTGAACAGGAGAGAATCTGTTTTTGCAAGAGCCAGGCATCTGGGAAGGATAAACCCCAGGCAGATATTTGATGATGCCGTGGATGCAAGGATACAGCCTGAAGCTTAACGGTTTCTTAAGGCATGGGGTGTTTGTCGTGAGGTTTATACCCGGCATCAGCTAAAAGGGGACAGGGGAAAAGAGGGAGGCAGTCTAAAGTCTAAAGTGGAAAGGTTAAAGGGAAAGGTTAAAGATGAAGGATGAAGGATGAAAGGGTACAATGTCCCTGTTTTGTACCTGATTCCTGGAACCTGGAACTTAAAACCTGGAGCTTTAACTTTAGACTTTACGCTTTAAACTGATGCCCATGAAACAAAAAGGATTCACCCTCATCGAAATCATGGTCGTGATTGTTATCATCGGCCTGCTTGCGACGCTTGTGCTGCCACGTGTTATGGGGCGGCAGGAGCAGGCCTTTATTGCCAAGGCACAGAGCGATATTCAGGCGCTTGCCAGCGCACTTAAATTCTACAAGCTGGATAATTTCAACTATCCGAGTACAGACCAGGGCCTGGCGGCGCTGGTCACGCGTCCGACCGGAGACCCGGTACCCAAACACTGGAAAAAAGGGGGGTATATCGAACGCCTGCCACTGGATCCCTGGGGCAACCCGTATCAATATCTCTATCCTGGCGAACGTATGGAGTTTGAAGTCTGGTCTTATGGCACCGACGGTGTGGAAGGCGGGGAAAAAGGTGCGGCGGATATTGGGAATTGGAATATAAACTAAAAGACGGTGTTCAGTTTTCAGGATTTACATTGCCCTTATGCCGGCGCAGGCTGGAATGACGGAATTTTGGGCTAGCAGCGGCAGAGGGGTTTAGTACTGAATAACCTGTAGGCACTAAGTTTGAAAACCGAAAACCGAACACTGAAAACTGAACACTCTCTCGTCAGAGAGCGCGGCTTTACCCTACTCGAAATCATGGTGGTGCTCTTTCTGATCGCACTGACCGTCGGTATTGTATCGATCAATCTTCGTCATGATTCATCAGAAATTGTTGAAACAGAGGCACGCCGTTTTGTCGCGCTGGTTGATCAAATGTGCCAGGAAAGTATTGCACAGGGCAGGGTATTGGCGCTTACTGGTGAAGGTGCGACGGCCTATAAATTTGTTGTTTTTGGTAAGGCTAAGTGGGAGGCCGTTAAACAGGATGATATTTTTCGACGGCGTCAGTTGCCAGAAGGCGTTAGCCTGAATCTTGATGTGGAAGACAGTGCTTCGGATAAAGATAAGGCATACCTTCGTTGCGAGCCTGACGGTTTCATGACACCATTCTCCGCAGAGTTTGATCTTGAAGGCGTGCGTTACAGGGTTCTCACCAATGAGATGCGGGAAATGGAAATCAGTGCGGTGCAGTAAACGACCGGGTTTGTGTCAGGGCTTTACGCTACTTGAAGTCATTATCGCGCTCGGTATTGTTGCTGTCGGCATACTCGCTGTCTCGCGTGCCATTACCGGCTACGCAGAGACCACCGCCACACTTGAACAGCGCATGGTCGCCAACTGGGTGGCCGCCAATCGTCTTGAAACGCTTAGGATGCTTGCCAGCAAGCCTGTTCCCGGTACGGACAATGGCTCGGAAGAAATGGCTGGAAGGGTCTGGTATTTTCGCGAAGCGACGACAGTGACGGCCGATCCCTATTTGTTTCGTATTGATATCACCGTTTATATTGACAAAGGAGAGACAGAGGAAGTCGGTCAATTGTACGGTTATCTGCTGGATACACCGGAGATCATTAACACGGAGGTCACCCCATCACCTGGTTTAGGCGGAATTCAGCCGCCACCAGTAAAAAAGCAGAGTCCCAATCAATCCATCATTCCGGACGAAGCGCAGCGTAGATCTGGAATCCAGGTCGTATCTATTAATGGCGTACTGGATTCCGGCCTGCGCCGGAATGACGGGAGGCCTATGAATGACGGGAGGTCTATAAATGATGGGAGGTGTATGAATGACGGTTTGGTAGATGACGGTTTGGCAGATAACGGTTTGGCAGGATGTGTCGGATGAAACATAGCCGCGCCTTTACCTTGCTGGAGATGGTGGTTGCTATCGGTATTTTTGCCGTTATTGCCGTGGTCAGTTATGCCAGCCTTAATCGCTTTCTTGACGACAGTGCCGTGCTGGAGGCAGATATCGATGAGCTGAGACAACTGCAGCTTGCGTTCAGTCTGCTGGAGCAGGATATGCGCTTCATGTCGCAGCGCATCGTGCGTGATGCTTACGGTGATCAGGAACCTCTGTTAATACTCAATAATATAAATGATCCCGGTGAACTGCTGCGGTTTACCACGGCACGGCGTAATGTCGCCCTGCCTGGAACAAGTGCGCTACAGCGTACGGCCTACCGTTGGGAAAAGGGTGATTTCATACGGGTAAACTGGCGGGTACTGGATCACGATCAGGGTGCGCGTGAGATAAAACATCTGTTGTTGACAGATGTGGAAAGTGTAAGCGTGAATGTGTTGCAGAATCTGGGCGGTGTCATGCAGTCTTTGCCCGCTTGGGAAGCCATAGACAGGTTGCCTGATGGAGTGGAGTGGCAGATTCGTATGGCGAACGGTAAACAGTACCGACGTGTCTTCGAGATAAAACATGTCTTTTAGAAGGAGCAGATCAAAAGGAATGGCGCTGCTCATTGTGCTGTTTATCCTGGTCATAATGATCAGCACAGTCGCCTGGTTGTCCGACGATATATTGCGGCAATTGCGCACAACAGAAAATACCCGAAACAGCAGCCAGGCCTGGCAGATCCTGCTTGGTTCTGAGGCCTGGGGAATTAGCGTGCTGATTAAGGATAGTCAGGAAAGCCAGGTCGATCACCTTGGTGAAGCCTGGAATAACCTGGGGCAGGGTGTTGAAATCGAACAGGGTAGTCTGCAGACCGCGATTGAGGATATGCAGGGACGCTTGAACCTGAATAATCTGCTTGACGAATCCAGTGTTATTCCACCGCAAACGGGTAAGAAGCCTGATGCACGTATTTGGACACAGGCCTTTCGTCGGCTGTTAATTTCTCTGGAGCTGAATCCCCAGTTATCTGATGCGGTACTGGACTGGCTGGATCCTGATCAGGATGTACGAAGCACCAGTGGTGCAGAAGATCTCGATTATCTCAGCATGACGCCACCCTATCGGGCGGCGAATCGTGCCTTCAGTGATATTTCTGAATTGCTGCAGGTGAAAGGTTTTGACAAAAAGACAGTGCAGAAGCTCGCCCCGTTTATAGCCGCACTGCCTGCCCGTAATATTCGCATCAATATAAATACCGCTCCCGCAGGTCTACTGCGCATTTTAGGCAAAAATCTTTTATCAGTCGAAGAGAGCCAGAGGCTGGTCAGTGATCGCTCAAAGGCTAACGGCTATACGGTAGAGGAATTTCTGCAACATGATATGATGGCAGGCGAACAGGATATCGCTGCTCCCCTGATCACTAACCAGAGCCGCTATTTTCTGATAAAAAGCAGTACAGAAATCGGCAAGACAAGGATGAAGATTAATAGTTTGGTGGAACGGAAGAATGGTTTAGCTACGGTGATTGGGCGGATGCCGGTACTTTGACAAATCACCAAAATAATATTCTGTCCCATACGCCTGTCATTCCGGCCTGCGCCGGAATGACGAGTCTTTGAGACAGTTGCGACCTAAGACCTAAGACCTAAGACCTAAGACTTAAGACCTAAAACGTGACTTTATATTTCACTCTGAATACCCCCCATCAATGGGCCATCGTTAACGCCAAAGGCATCGAGAGCTCAGGCGTGGTCGATACATTGTCTGAGCTGCCCGCGGCAGGTCATCGCTGTGTGGCCGTGGTGCCAGGTGAGCAGGTGGTGACACGGGTTGAGGTGATGCCAGTGAAGAACCGGGCCAAGCTGATGGCAGCAATTCCTTATGCCATTGAAGACAGCTTGATCAGTTCGGTTGATGATTTGCATTTTCTGTTGTTGCACACAGGGGATGAAAACAGGGTTACTTTTGCTTACGTCAGCCGCCAGCTTATGACATCCTGGCTGGAACAGATACACGAGGCCGGTATCAAGCTTGAGGCAATGTTACCTGATTATTTCCTGTTACCGGGGGCGAAGCCAGGGTCTGCAGTCATAACCCTGACAGATGATAAGCGGGTACTGGTTCGGTCAGGTTTGTATCAGGGGGCCGTAACGGATCTTGAAAATCTACCGGCCTGGCTGAGTGAGCAGGAGAAAGAAACAACCCTGCTTGTTGATGACCGCCTTGCAGCTAAGCTCCCGGATGAAATAGATCAGCGGCTTATTAAGACAGAGATTGGTGGAGGGTTGTCGAACTGGCTTTCGCAGCAGGCACCTGATCACGGTGCGGGTCTGTTGAATGGAAAATTCGCTCAGGGCAGCAAGCGCAGTTTATTGAAACAGTACTGGCCTGCAGTAGCGGTGATTGTGCTGGCAGGGTTCATCAAACTGGGCAGTGATGTCGGTGAGTTGCTCTGGTTGCAAAAGACAAATACACAACTCGAACAGTCTATACAGTCTCTTTATCAAGAGCTGTTCCCAGGCTCAAAATTACTTCCCGGTAGAGTGCGTGTACAGACAAAAAATAAAATAGACCGCCTGCAAAACCTGTCTGCCGGTAATGATTTTACCTATCTGTTGGTGACTACGGCCAGGCTCTTGAAAAACCAGCAGGTTGTTGTTGAAGAGCTGGATTACCGGCAGGGGCGTTTGCTAACAGTGCTGACACTGGATAATTTCGCGCACCTGGATCGAATCCGGCAACGGCTGCAGAGCAACCCATCCATCAAGGTCAGCCTAAAACAATCAGGTGCCCGCGGTAATAAAGTGCAGGCACGTTTTGAGATCAGCCGGGCGGCGACGTGAACGGTATCAAGGCATACTGGTGTAAGCTGTCTGGCAGGGAGCAGCGCGTACTGGGGATGGGTGTTTTAGTTATATTGAGCATCTTGCTGTACTCGTTGTTATGGGCACCGATACAGGAGCAACTCAAGCACCAGCGGCTGCAACTTAGCAAACAGTCGGAAGATCTGGCATGGATGCAGGCACAGGCAGATAAGATTCGCCAGCTTAATCGGAGAAAGGCTACCCGCAGCGGGGCAAATAATGTGCCTCTATTAACGGTCATAGACCAGACGGCAAGAGTGTTGAAACTGCGTGACCAGATAAAACAGATTCAACCCGGTAAGGAGAGCGGCACAGCAAAGATATGGTTTGATAAGGTTGTGTTTGAAGACTGGCTGCGGT
Source organism: Gammaproteobacteria bacterium (assembly GCA_013150915.1). Classification (GTDB taxonomy): domain Bacteria; phylum Pseudomonadota; class Gammaproteobacteria; order BMS3Bbin11; family BMS3Bbin11; genus BMS3Bbin11. Next base: position 4,529 of record JAADJE010000024.1, on the reverse strand, counting down.
GGCTGGATCAGATTACCGCCCGGGGCATTGACGTTACGCGGGTGTCGGTAACGAAATCGGTGGAGTATCCTCGCGTCAACATTCGCCTGGAATTATCTTTGTAGGCGTGTCGTCCCGGCGCGCCCACGAAAAGATATTAAGGTCACCTTTGTTCCTCTATCCTTCGTCCTTCATCCTCATTGTTGTTTTTTAACTCTGGCCTGATTATCGCCAGACTTTCCAGCTTGCCATTTCGCCGCAGCAATACCTGTGTCGTTTCTATCTTTTCTATCGTGGCATTTCCCCTTGGCAGTTTATCGCCGATAGAATAGACATCGACATCGCTATTGCCTATCTGGATGATGACGTTGGAGATAGTGTCTTCGCTGTCGGCAATGACTCCGATGAGTTTCAGGTTTAGTTTCGTGGCCGGGGCAGGGGTGAGGGCCACGGCTTGAATATCAGGCCGTTGTTTACCGAACAGATACTGTCTCGCGACCGGCTTGGTGTCTTTTACCGTCAGTGAAGGGGCCTTATTTAACGCAATGGGTTGGGCCTGCTGCTTACCGTTTCTATCCTGATAAAACCGGTAACGCTCGTAGGCGTTCAGCCCGGCCCAGGCCAGCAGTGCCAGTGCAAGCAGATAGATCGTGGTGGAGCGAAGCATCACCATCGTTTTGAGGGCTGTTTTTTTACCTGGCATAGATCAGCTCGTTTAAATCAAAGATGGGCAACAGTATAGCGAGTACGATGACCAGTACGATAGCACCCATGATCAGGATCATCATTGGTTCAAACAGGCCAACCATGATGGAGGTGCGGGCCTCCAGTTCATTTTCTTGTACCTGGGCAGATTTCTCCAGCATCTCATCAAGTCTACCACTGGATTCGCCGCTGGCGACCATTTGTGTCAGCAGTGGTGGGAACAAGCGGCTTTTTTTCAGTGCCTTGTTCAGGCTCATGCCTTCACCAACATCGATTCTTGCCTGTTCCATAGCCTGACGCATGGCCAGGTTGTTCACGACCTGGGAGCTTGCTGCCATGGCGGACAGCAGGGGTACGCCGCTGCCTGACATGATGGCCAGTGTGCGTGCCATCGTCGATGTGTTGAGGTTGCGGACAATGCTGCCGATAAAAGGCATACGAAGAACAAAATGATGTAGCGCCAGTTTTGGGCCGGGTTGTCTGAAAATGAGACGAGACAGAATCGTTCCGAGGATTATTGCCAGCAGGATCCATAGGCCCCATGCCTGCAGGAAGTCACTGACCGCGATCATGCCTCGGGTCAGTAGCGGCAGCGTCTGACCGGATTCCTCGAAAACCTTTACAACCTTGGGAACCACATAAGTCAGGAGGCCGGTGACGATGAGGATGGCGACGACGGTCAGTATTACCGGATAGATCAGGGCAATCATGATGCGTCGGCGCAGTGTCGTGGTGTTCTCGGTATAATCCGCCAGTCGTTCCAGAACCTGATCCAGCCGCCCTGTTTCCTCGCCGGCATGCAGAGATGCCCGGTACAGACTCGGAAAAGCGGCAGGGTACAGGCCGATGGCTTCGGACAATGATTTTCCTTCCATTACCAAAGCGCGAACGGCGGTCAGGATGGATCGAATGCGGTGGTTGCTCGATTGCTCGATCAGGCCTTCCAGTGATTCCTCGATGGTCAGTCCGGCACTCAGCAGGGTGGCAAACTGGCGTGTAATAACGGCCAGTTCAGCCGGTGGTATGCGTTTGCGGCTGGGGGCACTCTGACCCTGTATGGGCTTTTCATTGATAGCAGTCAAGGACAGCGGGTGCATCCCCTGTTCGCGCAGCATCTGGCGTACCTGGCGCGGTGTGTCGCCGGTCAGTACACCTCTACAGGTGCGGCCTTTTTCATCCAGTGCCTGATATTCGTATGCGCCCATTTTCTCGCTTCAGTTTGAAATTTAAAGTTAAATTTAAAGTTAAAAGTTAAAAGTTAAAAGTTGAAAGCTTAAAGAAACACGACGACCTTTTAAGCTTTTAACGTTAAGCCGGGTTACAAATCATACATCGTCACCCGCAGCACTTCATCAAGGCTGGTAATGCCCTGGCGTACCCGGCCGAGACCATCGCTGAGGATAGAGGGACAGGTCTTTCTTATTTCTTTCAGCAGGGCCTGTTCATCAGTGCCATTATGGATCATGGTTTTGATGTTTTTGTCGATGAGGATTAGTTCGAAGATGCCGATACGGGTACGAAAACCCGTCTGACTGCATTCTGTGCAACCGACTGGATGGTATAGAACAGTGTCCGGGGAATCATCCAGGCCCAGTATCTGTAATTCTTTTCTCGTTGCCGGGGATTCTTTTTTGCAATTTTTGCAGAGCACGCGCACCAGTCGCTGCGCCAGTAATCCTGACAGGCTGGAGGCAATCAGATAGCTGTCTACCCCCATATCCTGTAGCCGTGTGATAGCGCCGATTGCGGTATTTGTGTGCAGCGTGGAGAGTACCAGGTGTCCGGTCAAACTGGCCTGTATGGCGATTTCTGCCGTCTCCAGATCACGGATTTCACCGACCAGTACGACGTCGGGATCCTGTCTCAATATGGAGCGCAGGCCGTTGGCAAAAGTCAGTCCTGTCTTGGTGTTGACGTGTACCTGGCCGATACCTTCCAGATCATATTCCACCGGGTCTTCGATGGTGACGATGTTGCGCTGAGTTCGGTCGATATGGCTGAGGCCTGCATACAGGGTAGTGGTTTTGCCTGAACCTGTCGGCCCGGTGACCAGGAACATGCCGTGCAGTGCACGGGTCAATTGTTTGAAGCGCCGCTGCATGTTTTCGTCCATGCCCAGATCGGCAATATTAAAGCGGGATGATTGTTTATCAAGAATACGCAGTACGATGCGCTCGCCGTGCTGGGTGGGCAGGGTTGAAACACGGACATCAATGGCGTGATCGCCAACACGCAAGGAGATGCGACCATCTTGTGGCAGGCGTTTTTCAGCGATATCGAGTTTTGCCATGACCTTCAGGCGTGAAACGACCGCACCGTGAAAACCGCGATGGAAATTGGTGATATCTTTTAATACCCCGTCGATACGGAAACGCACGACCGAATAATTTTCGTAGGCTTCGACATGGATGTCCGAGGCCTGTTCGCGAATGGCCTGGTTAAACAGTGCGTTGATAAGCTTGATGATGGGAGCATCGTCGGCTTCTTCCAGTAGGTCGGTAGCCTGTGGAATATCCTGGATCAGTTTCTCCAGATCAACGTCTTCACCCAGATCCTCCGCCATCTGTGTGGCTTCTGACTGACTGCGGCTGTAGGCCCTGCGCAACTGGCTGTCAAAGGTCTCTTTGTTAATAACATCGAACTCAATGTCGGCATTGAGAAATCGTCGCAGCTCGGCGATTACCACAAAGGGAGGGACAGCCGGACAGGACAGTCTGGCCGTTCGTTTGTTTTCCTGAACACTTATTTTGGTCAGTAATACATCTTGTTCCCGCGCGAAACGGTAGGGAATCCTGATGGCGTTTTCAGCCACCGGGATGATATTTTCATTGTGGCTATCCTGCAGGCCCATTTTATGAAAATAGTTATTCGTCAGGACAGGGGTTATCGGCGAAGTCCTCTTCGCTACAGGTCTCTGGCGTACTCGGCCACCATTTATTTTTCTGTTTTTTCTCAGGGTGTATCATCTGCTCAATGGGGGTGGCTACAGGGGCAGGGGGCTCACTCAGCGGTGGCATAACGGAAGGTACCATGTCTCTAATCAGGTATTCTGATCGGTCATTGGCATTAAGCTGGCGTGTACGCATGGCCCCGTATTTACGTTCGGTGAAACCGACCAGATCACTTTTTGTACGGATGATGGTGGGCTTGATGAACAGCATCAGGTTGAGTTTTCGCTGTTGTTTCTGTTTATTTCGGAACAGACTGCCCAGGATGGGAATGTTTGACAGGCCAAGCACGCCGTCAACGGTATTCGAAAGATCATCCAGTATCAGACCACCCAGCACGACCGTTTGGCCATCTTCAACCACCACGGTAGATTTGATGATGCGTTTGTTGGTGATCAGGTCGGCGGCACCCTGAACACGCGTCTTGCTTATATTGGATAGTTCTTCCGAGATTTCCAGGCGGATGGTGTTGCCGGCATTGACCTGTGGTTTGATTTTCAGTATCAGGCCGACATCCTTGCGGGTGATGGTCTGAAAGGGGTTGATGATGGGGCTGCCTGCGCCCGGTGTTCCCGGGTTGTTGGTCGGAGTGCTGGTGGCGACATTGGTAGTAAACTGGCCGGTGATAAAGGGAACCTCCTGTGCAACACGGATTTCCGCTTCTTCATTGTCCAGTGTCAGCAGATTTGGTGTCGACAGGATATTAGATTCCCCGTCCGTGCGCAGGGCATGCAGGATGAGCTGGAATTCGGGGATCCGTTTACCGGTCAGGCTGGTGACGAAACCTGACAGGAAGCCGAGGCGCAGGCCACCCTTGCCAATATCGTACTCAGTACCACCGTTGATCTGGCCGTTTGAATTTACATCGGTGCCTTCCCAGGAAATCCCCAGCTGACC
>JAADJE010000052.1 GCA_013150915.1 Gammaproteobacteria bacterium | reverse complement strand
GCTCCAGGGAATCCAGCGCCAGGGGATCGATACAGGCACAACGTTCTGGTACACCAACCTGCACCAGACACAATTTCGGGTAATAGGTTTTTTCGCGCATGAACTCCGTGTCCAGCGCCAGCCATTCACAGCCCTTGAGGGAAGCACAAAAATCCACCAGTGCTTCAGGCGTATCGATGAATTCCATCACCGGATGGGTACGTTCCCCGCTACTCATCATGGATCAATTAACCGGGAGTTTGGCGCGCAAGGCATCGCGGTCAAACCACCAGCTATCGTCCACCAGCACATCGACGATCAGCCCCAGGCGTTTGAACAGCTCGGGAATATCATTGAGTTGATACATCTCGATCCATGTATTCAGGGTTTCCTGATCCTCGATGCCACGCTGGCGTTTGGCAACGCGTGCAATCATTTGTGTGGTCAGAAAGCCGAGACTTTTCTTTTCTTCGCCTTCTGTACGTAGATCGACAATGTAGTGCGCCACCATCGCCGCTACAGCTGCACCATCCGAGTCATCCGGGGTTTCATCAATAACATGGCCTAACAGGGTTACGGTTGTCTGCGCCTTGACCGGATAGGTCACTGCCAGCCAGATGCCCTGGGCCAGCGCACAGATCGAATCCTTGTGGCCGCACTGGTAGAGGATATCGGCGGTTTCTACAGCATCCTGCCAGTGTTCGTAGTCGACGAAGACGCTGAAGGCTTCGCGGGCGTGTTGCCAGGCTTCTTCCACCTGGCCAAGACCCAGCATAGGCTCGGCAACATCAAGTAGTGCACGTGCGCGATCGACCGGCTGGCTGTCGTCAGGCATGGNGCATGGAGCGGAGATGTTTTTGTGCCTGTTTCAGCACCTCACGGATTTCCTTGATGGAATCGCTTTGATCGATACCTTTAATGGCATCCTGAATGTCGTTTGAAGATTTGCTCATAAATTGAGTATGCCGGAAATATCCGACAGCTGATGGCTGAAAAATTCATTATACGATTTTTTGAGACGAGTCAGGGAACCTGGTCTACACATTCTTGACAGGGGCCGAGCAACACCATACAATCCCACCCGTAGATATGGGTAATTATGCATGAATATTGGGGCCCCCTCTACTAATAAGAAAATAATCACTATTATAACCAAGGAGCAACCATGAAAACGCTCACAAAAAATGAAGATAACGTTAAGAAGAACCGCAGGGCATTCCTGAAGAAAGCAGGAAAGTTTGCCGTCTATACCCCACCCGCCATGATGCTGTTAATGCATCCTAGCGCTAACGCTGTGATGAAATCAGCCATTGGCGGTTGTGATGATAAATATGGCTGTGACCAGGACGACAAGAAATACGGTAACCGTGACTACAAGTAAAAACCGAAAGTCATTTGCCGCTCAGTAACACCTTATTGGCTGCTGGATGTGGTCAGTAGGGTGTGATGAGTCTTGTAGTCCGAAACATTTGAAACACCCATCCTCCCTCCCGGTCTCCTGCGGTATACATTCATTTCAGCTCGAAAATGAGATTCTGCTCTTTTCAGAGCAAACCCGACAACTGGTTCGACTGAACAACAGCGCGGCATTCATATGGCGCTGTTATGAAGAAGGTCTCGCACAACAAGACATCATTGAAGCCTTAAGTCAGACTTTCGACCTTTCCAGGGAGTCCGTCGAAAAGGATGTGGATTCAGTTCTGTCGGAATGGCTGGAACAGGGCTTTCTGGGCATAACCAGCCCACCTGAACCAGAACCTTACGAAGCAAGCGGAGACACAACACGACCAGACTTTCCGGAACCATTATCCCGGGCATGCGAATATCCATTTGAACAAAACTATCAATTACCGGGAACTATCTTCCGATTCCGTTTTACATCGGCGAGACTTATGGCTATCGCCAAATCTGTCCTTGGTCACCTTGAAATAACACCCGAAAGCCTCCACACCAACGTCGCCATTGATGTGCAACAGGATGCCAAAGGGTTTTTCCTGTTCCGTAATAATGAAATAGCGGATTATTGCAAAAGCGAGAATGAACTCGGACCGTTGCTTCATGGGCAAGTGCTGTCCAATACCTATTCCAGGACTGCCTGCCTGCTTGCCATTCATGCTGGCGCTGTTAGCAACGGGCAGGAATGCCTGGTACTCCCGGCCCTGTCCGGTAATGGGAAATCAACTCTGACAGCCGCCCTGATTGCCTCCGGGTATCACTATGGCACTGATGAACTGGTTCTGTTGCAACCACAAACATACCGAATTCAGGCGATCGCCATGGCACTTGGTATCAAAACCGGTTCATGGAATGTATTACAGGCATTCCATCCTGATATTAAAAATCTTCCAATGTACCAGCGAACCGATGGTCAGAAAGTGCGTTACCTGCTACCAGAAAAAGCCCTCTTTTCTTACGGTGCAACGCAACTGCAATCAGTACGCGCGCTGGTATTCCCGACTTATCTCACAGACATCAAGGAACCTCACCTGAGTCGATTAACACCTGCTGAAGCCCTGTGCCGGCTAACAGAAGCAGGTACCGACATGAAAGGTGGACTCGATGTCTCTCGTGTAACCGATATTGTCCACTGGATAAGCAAGATAAATGCTTACGAGCTGCACTACAGTAACCTGGAGGATGCTGTCGCCCACATTAGAGTACTGCTACCGTGAATGACCAGCTCTCGGCACTCGATTACGCTACGCGCATACTCAGGTATGATCAACCTTCAAAAGATACTGTTGATACGCTTCGCGCGGAAATTCTCGCCGGACAACCGGACTGGGGCAATATTGTTGGGCTGGTAAACCATCACCTGCTTACCCCGGCAATGTGGCTGGCCCTCAATAAAAAGGCACTTATAGATGAACTGCCAGTGGATCTGGCTGCATACCTTCACGACCTGTATCAGCTAAATTGTGAACGCAACCATCAACTGCGCAACCAGTTACTGGAGGCTGTCCGACAACTTAACCATAACGGTATCATCCCTGTTCTTCTCAAAGGCGCCAAACATCTTGTAACAGAAATTTATTCGGGTCCCGGTGCACGCATCATGACCGATATTGATCTTCTGGTTCGTCAAGAGGATATCACTTCATCTCTTGATTCACTGATAGAACTGGGCTACGAACCCGTTGAAGACAAACATGGCGATTATCACGAAGAACATCATCATTGCTCACCCATGTTTCGGTCCGGTGCCTATGGAGCAATAGAAATTCACCGCAGACTGGCAGAATATCCCTACGAGTTAATTTTACCTACTGAACTTGTACTTGCTGAAACAGAACCATTGATTGTTGAACAGGCTCACATGAGAGTTCTGACACCCACACACCGGATATTACATAATATTGTACATAGCCAGTTAATCGATCATCTTCATGACAACGGCACCATACCGTTGCGCTCGCTCCATGAGGTGTACTGTGAACAGGCAGCATATAGTAGCCATATAGACTGGGCGATGATAAGCAGACAAATGAATAACAACAAAAGAGGCCGGGTACTGCGCGCTTATCTTTTCATGATGAAAACACTATACGGCTCTCCATCTTCCTCTGAAGCACGTCCGACTCTGGCAGCTCACTTGTATTACCAGCGCTGCCGGGCACAACTTGCCTGGAGAAAGGCTCATGAATGGGGACTTCGTTACGGGCGTTATTCCCCGGACATGTTAAACGATCAATACGGATACGGCAGAGGATGGGGCGCCACTTTCCGGTCACGAATGCGACGATTGGCTGAAAAACTTTCAGAAATACTCGTGCACTAGACTGTTTTCCATTAACTTGCGAGAACAGACTCAGCCTGTTTCTTGTCCTTTTGTTTTGTCGTGAGCCTTCATAAACGAAAGCCCCGGCAATAATCGTCAGGCAGTATGGGGTAAAGACATAGTAGCTCTCGCCCACAAAAAACATAATCAACAAACCAAAAGATACAGTACTCAGGATATAGCTATTCAATAGCTTTCGAATTGCCAAAAAGTAAGAGCCAAACAGGAATAAAGTAAATGGAAGCCCATAAATGGCCAAGGATTTCGTAATCCCGTTCGAAGAGATCTGACCTTCCTGGATTAATCCGATTGCACTGACCAACCGCATATATTTATCATAGCCCACACCGAATACATTCCGCTTGAAGATTTCCATATCGACAAGAGCATCAAAACTTCTCAGATTACTTGAATCGGTAATATCCTGGACATCAAGAAAGTCTTCAATCTTG
>JAADJE010000122.1 GCA_013150915.1 Gammaproteobacteria bacterium | reverse complement strand
GGCGGGTCTCGATTGCCCACGAAAGCTCTGGCAACTGTTCTGGGATCGTGGCAGTGCAGCACCCTTCAGTGGGATGTCGCAGTTGATCATGGAGATGGGCACCCGTTTTGGGATGCTTGCACACCAGCTATACCCGGGCGCTACGCTGATCGATGTCGATTTTCGGGAACTGGACCAGGCATTGCTGGATACTCAGGCGGCTATTGCCGCCGGTGCCAGTACCCTTCTCGAAGCCTGTTTCGTCTACGATCACTTCAGGGTTGTGTCCGATGTCGTGGAACGACAGGCAGATGGCAGCTGGCACCTTATTGAGGTGAAATCCTCTACCAGCGTAAAAGCCCGGCACATCCCGGATCTCGCCTACCAGAAATGGGTGATGCAGCAGGCTGGCTTCCCCGTCTCAAGATGCAGTGTGCTACATGCGAACCGGTCCGGCAGCTGGCCGGATGTCGCGAGTATCTTCAAGCTGGTTGACGTCACGGAAGAAGTCAATGACTGGTGCCCCAATGTTGAGCCTTCTCTGGAAACCATGCGTCCCTTGATGTTGAAAGGCTCTGCCGCACCGGAAGCACGCCCCCTCTTTTCCAGGAAATGTGTGGACTGCCAGTTTAAGGAGACGGTTTGCTGGAAGGATATTGATGGGTTCACGATCTACGATGTCATCAATGCCCGCAGCCTGCCTGCACTGGAGGCCGAGGGGTTACTGTACATAAAAGACATCTCCAATGAACAAAAGGAACAAACGCTGAATAAAAAGGATCGTGCCAATGTCGATCGCATCCAGCAGCAAAGAATTGATATTAACCAGGGCGTGATAAAAGACAGGCTTGATGAATTGGTCTATCCCATCTACTTCCTCGACTTTGAGTCCATCGCCACTGCCGTTCCTTTATTTGACAGCATTGCCCCCTGGAAGCAGCTCGCCTTTCAATACAGCCTTCACGTCTTACACGAGGATGGACGCCTGGAGCACCGTGAATATCTTCACAGGGAGGCCTCTGATCCCTCCGCCGCGGTGGCAAAGCGACTCACCGAAGATATCGGTGCCCTGGGTTCCATTGTTGTCTATTACGCAACGATGGAAAGGGGGGTATTAAACAGTCTCAGGAACAAGTTCCCTGACTATGCACCGGCAATTAAGTCAATGACTGAGCGTTTGTGGGACCTGCACCCTATTTTCGAGAAACACTATCGCCATTGGAAATTTGGCTCGAAATCTAGCATTAAGGTTGTGCTGCCTACGCTTTGCCCGGAGTTGAGTTATAAGGATCTTGAGATTCAGGAGGGCGGGGGTGCTTCGTTTGGGTGGGTGCGGATGATTGAGTCTGGGAATGCTGTTGAGAGGGAGGAGATTGCTGAGGCTTTGATTGCTTATTGTGGGTTGGATACTTTGGCTATGGTGGAGTTGTTGGGGGTTTTAAAATCGTAAGTATTACGGGTTACGTGTTACGTAAGATCAAAAGCTGGATTCCGGCATTCGCCGGAATGACGTGCCGGTGTTGAAGAAATTACCGCGCTTTGGTGCTCGTGACCGTAGGAAATGTCTGTAGGATGCAATGACGGATCAGAGTGAAAGTGACTAACAAGCATTAACTCTGTCGTAAAACCTTGCTCTGAAAAGTAATCTCTTTTTTGTGGGGTCGTCGCTATCTACGGGTTTTTCACGGGTATGTAGAACATTGTTTGAAACCAGGCCCATGCCGGATTCCAGTCTGCCTTCGATGACATACTCCGACTCATCAAGTATCACTGATTCCAGGATATCCCGGGCCGCAATGACTTCGCTATCTTCTGACCAGGCCATATCCATTTTTCTAAATGAAAACCGGTGGCACAGGTGGCCGTCCGGGTTGGTCCAGAAGACCTTGCCGCTCTGTTGATCGCTGATCTCTCCGGTCTTCGGGTTCTTATATTTAAAGCAGTCATCGCGCATCAATATTCTCAGCACCTGCGGGTCTTTATCACGAAGAAGGATGTAGAGCACCTCATTATCCAGTACCTTGTTACTTCCGCCCTCAATCGCAGGTCGTTTACACAAAAGGAACAGTGCCTGTATTGTTTTGTCTGACCCATAATAGGTCGCATCAGTATGCCAATGCACCTGTCTTGTTGAAAACGGTATCGCTTTACCCAAAATACCTGAATCGGTTAGTTCATCAGATTTAGAATGCCGTGTCGATTTATCTGTCGCCACAACACCGATTTGTTCGCCTAGATTTAATAAGGAGGCCATACTCAGTTCAGCCGCACCCGCTGTGTAAACACACATATTTGCTAATTCAATCAGTTCCAGGATCCTGGCTTTTTCAGCATTGGTGATGGCCGACATGTCCTTAAGCTCCACAACCAGGTCAGCAACGCTTCGAGGATAGGACGCCAGTTTTTCTTCACGCCATTTTTTGTAATCCTCATCTGTATCCAGATTAAACCTCTCTGGATATTTTGTGTTCCAGTGTTTCATCAAATGCCCCTGTGGGAAAATTATTCAGGATGTTTAGTCGTCACCAATATCTGCCACCAGCATATTTTTCTTTAAAATTGTATAAACCTTTTTACTGGTATTTGATAGCCTATTAAGATCACCAAAGTTCGGTATTTCACCATTCTTTATACGTTGCTCCCATTCAGTGAACTCAAGATCTATATATTCCAGCAGTTTTTGCGGGCAGCCATAGCTACAGGTTTCTGCACATAACTCTTCTTTTGTCATTGCAAATGGAAAGACGGACCTGACCTGACGGATAAGGTCAAGCATTGCAACTGGGGTCTCGGGTTTCATCATTCGGGTATAGGGGACGGAGTTAAAATAATAAGTTAACATCATTTTGCCTGGCATATTTCTCACCCTGCTTAATACTATATGAAATTGCCGGGCTAGAAACACCAAAGTGGATCGGGGTCAGGTTTTGCGTTTTGCGTTTTGCGTTTTGCCTAATATCAGAGACAGACCACGATTTACTCAGCTTATTACTTATTTGATCATTCTCCCAAGTCCTGGCTTCAGGCAATGGATTATTTTTATCGGGCAGGTCAAAACAGCTCCTGCTCCATTTCCTGATACACGAAGTGCGCGTTGCGACGATGGTTCTCGTCATACAGGCGAGACGCATGCCAGTCGGGAAAATCAGCCTGATCAATGGCTTCCTGCATGCCCAGTCCCTCTTCAATCGCCCGGGCCATGACCTCGCGCAGACGTGCTACATAGGAGCGCGTCTTCTCAACCATCGGGAAAGGCCCGGTCTGTGCACTCCCATGGCCGGGCACCATCAGCGCGGCATTGGCAAACTTCTCCGCCAGCCAATCCTGCGCCTCTATGATCTGCTTACTGTTGCCATCCCCCATAAAAGTAGTACGCTGATTGAAGGCCAGATCAGATATCCAGACGATTTTGTCTTCCACCTGGTAAACGACCAGGTCGCCATAGGAATGGTGTTTGCCCGTGTTGTAGAGTACAAAAGTCCTGTCGCCGGAGGTAATGGTCTGACTGGAAAAACGCTCGCCGCCGATTAAGACATCGGGCCTGACCATCTCGAAGCCCACCATGTCATCCGGCATCATCTCACGCCGGTATTGCACAGAGGCATCGCTGGTTTCCGAGTCCATATAATCCAGAACCCCTTCGTGGCTGATAATCGTCACCCCGCCCAGGCGGCGAAAGGCAATGGCGCCATAGGAATGGTCGGGATGATTATGGGTGATGATGAGATGAGTAATCGGTTTATCGGTGATCGAGGTAATGGTATTGATCAATCGCTGCCCAAGTCTGGGCGTACCCAGTGAATCAATCACCACGACCCCTTCCGAGGTGATGACAAAACCTGCGTTGCCATTGGAGCCACGGTTATATTTATCCACCTGGGCGATATTGCCAAAAAACATATAGGTTTTCGGGGCAATCTGATAAACCGGCAACGGTGTCTCCGGACTGTCGCTGGCCTTGAACACCAGGTTGGGCAGCTCCGTAGTATCGATGGCGGTTTCTGGTGCGAAATAGCGGTTGGGATCAGTGACATAGCCAGGTGATTGCTCAGATACAGCGGGCCCGCTTTGCGGATCGGCAGACAGAGGGGCTGGCACCACTTCGTAGAAGCGCTGATTGCCCGTGAAAATCACCAGTACAATGGCTACCAGAATAACAAGAACAAGAATAACCTTATGCCGTTTATCCATGAAATATCCTCCAGACGATCTCATCCAAAATCATACGAAGAAATTACCGTTCTTCAACTC
>JAADJE010000041.1 GCA_013150915.1 Gammaproteobacteria bacterium | reverse complement strand
AACTTATTTTACACAATAACATCAAGCGGTAACGGGTGCTCTTGCACATGAAGTGCTACCATCTCAAGCGCTTCAGTAACAGGAATCGCCTTGCTGATCAAATATCCCTGCAGTAAATCACAACCGTGAGCCTGTAAAAACTCCAGCTGCCTGGCTGTTTCCACACCTTCGCCAACAACCTGCATCCCGAAGGAATGTCCCATCTGGATTATTGCCTTGACCAGACTGGCATCGCCCATATCATCGATAACATCCTGCACATAACTTTTATCAATTTTCAATTGATCAAACTGAAAAGACCGAAGGTGGTCAAGTGATGACTGACCTGTACCAAAATCATCAATCGCCACCTTTACACCAAGTGTTCTCAATGCCTGCAGGGTCTCATTTGCATCATAAAAATATTCTGCCAAGGCATCCTCGGTCATTTCAATAACAAGTTTTCCCGGATCTGGTTTTTTATCCATCAAGTGTCTGAGCAACTTACTGGAAAACCCACTGTCCTGAAGCATCCTGGCCGTCAGGTTTATAGAAAGCTTCAATTCAAAACAACCAGAGCAGGCGAATTTTTCATGCATATCAGTCACCTGTTTCAGCAGCCATATCGTCACTTCCTTAATTAGTCCGGTCTCATCGAGCATGTCGATAAAATAAGCAGGTAGCAGGACACCGCGTTCGGGATGCTTCCAGCGTAGCAAACATTCAAAACCAACCAATAACTGCCCATTTACAGTGACTACAGGCTGATAGTAAACCTCAAACTGGTTCTCCAGGACGGCCTGATGGAGCTCATTTTCCAGCGCAAGCTTTTCTTTTACCATCCGGGACATATTTTCAGTAAAGAACCAATATCGGTTTCTACCCTGCCCCTTGGCAACATACATTGCTGTATCTGCAGCTTTTAATAAATCACTGACTGTATCCGAATCTACCGGATACATCGCTATGCCAATCGATGTTGAAACCCTCAGCGTATTTGCCTTAATTTTGAAGGGAGAGTGAAATAGCTGAAGGATTTTTTCACCAAGAAATACAACGTAGCTTTTGTCATTGATGCCTTCCGCAATAATGGCAAACTCATCACCACCGAATCGTGCCAGCTTGCATTCCGGCAATGTACTTTCCAGCCGATTTGCAACCTTGCGCAGCAATTCATCACCCACACCATGCCCAAGCGTATCGTTTATCTTTTTAAACCGATCCAGATCGAGAAAAAACAGGGCAACCAATTGTTTATTTTTTTTACCTACTTTTATTGCTTTCTCGAGATGTTGGTAAAAAAGTGCACGATTCGGTAAACGGGTTAACTCATCATGATGGGCCATGTAATCCAGTCTTTGCTGGCGTTCCTGTACCTGTGAACGCATAGTATGAAAAGCATCAGCAAGCTCGCGCGTTTCACGTAATGCTGTTACCTGTTTCAAACTTACAAATTTTCCTGATGCCTGCTGCCGTAATGCATAGGTCGTCTCTTTAATGGGTCTGAGAACAAGTCGGTTGAAAGAAAGAAAACTCAGCCACAAAAGTAAAACGACCGCCATAGTGATTACCACTATAGTCAGCGTAAGGCTGCGTGCAGTATTTGCCAAATCAGTAATATCAGTAGCAGACTGTATGTCCAGCTCAACCTTCAGGGAGGAAATTCGCTGCTGAAACCTCTCCAGCACAGGATAAATACTGTATTTTAGAAAGGTTAAATCCTTACGCCAGCCCTCTTCTTTTAACTTAACGGATAGCGATTCAAACGCAATCAGCCAATTATCATAATATTCTTCCAGTTCAGTGACCGCTTCTTTACCGTATATACCGAGACGATCCTTTTCTGCAAAAGCCTTCAGCGTATTAAGGTTTGATTTCAGGCTTAATGAGTACTGCATCAGGTTTTCATATCGACCCTCCATCCCTTTTTCAGTGTCTATCGAGAACACGCCAAAGCGATTGGCAACCAGCAATCTTAATTCTGCTGTCATCCTCACCCATTCATAACGGGTTTCCTGTAGTTCTTTATAGACTTCCAGTACATTGTGATCCTTGCTATCTTCAAAAGTGGAGGCAATGTCCTGTAGCAGGGTTAAGGAATTAAGAAATTGTGGAAGTAATTTGTTCTGTAACTCATCCGTAGCAGGAAACCACAGCATCTCGTTTAACCGGATTTCTACCAGCCGGGCAGAACGTGTATTTAGCTCATTGAGATCTCTTTTTAGTTCATTTACAATTAGATTTTTCTCAGATGTATTGATACTTGCTTCACCTTGTAAGTCCTCAATACCGGAATAGAGCTTCTTGAATACTCCTGGAATTTTATCCAGATTTTTTTTGTTCGGTTCAATAACGATATTTTGCAGCAAGCCAAGAAGCCTGTTCTTTCCATCGCCCAGGTTCGCCAATATCGTTGATACACGATTTCGGTGTGTGATGCGTTGAAAATGTATATCACTGGCCTCTTCTACCTGTTCATAGCCTACCCAGGCGACCATGCCAAGTGCCAGCGTAAGTATTGCGCCCAGTAATAAATACCTGTTCCGATAGGAATCAAAAACTGAACGGCGTTGTTTATCCGTACGATTCATTTCCAATAACTGTTTTTCTGTAAGCACGAGTTAAATAGCGATGAGGGCCACGCCCGGGTGTTAAGGGCCTCTCTATTGATTCCGGATAGTTCAGATATGATCCAAAAATAGTCATGTCAAAACAGGGATCGGACGCAACAGCGCGCTATTGCGAAAATTCTTAACGCAGAGATAGCGGGTTTTGGATTTAATGTGATTATTCATGAATTAATAGAGGTGCCCTTGTATAGTCCTCACCTAATACACGTTTAATTATTAATCTATGGTCATCATAATCTCTATCTTGTGCAGGCCTGATTCCGGTCAGGCCCGCTGCCTTGAGTATGGATTTTCCTTCGCTGGAATCATTTAGTAACAGAAGACTGTTCTTAATTTTTTCCTTTTCATTCGTCTTCATATCTCCACGTACAGCCCATGGTAGATGCGCGAGTGGTTTTGATTTTGCCAGGACTCTCAGCTTACTGACATCAATTTTCTTCCGAATAGCTGGAAATTTGACTACGGATTCACCAACACCTGCGGCATCTGCCTGTTTATAGTAAACGCTAATTATTGCTTTAACCGGGTGCAGTGTAGCCATGCCGATAAAAGAATCATCGCCAATTCCTGCCTGCAGTAAAATATCACGAGTCATGATAGATGCCACCATTGCATGATTCCCACCACCAAACACAATCAGCTTCCCCCGCAGGTCGCTAACATGTTTAATGTCACTCTCCTTTAAAACCCACAGCGCCCCGGCAATACTATCCCTGCCGAACTCCTCGTTCTTAAGTATAACCTGCCACCCCAATTTTGCATTCGCACGAACATAATGGTACTGATTTAAATGAACAAGATCGTACTCACCTCTTTCCAGTCTTGACCAGAAAGCCGGCATATCAGGTGGAACATCAATCGTAACTTTCCTGCCCAGTTGTTTTCCAAGATACTCCGACAAGGGTGTAAACATTTTTGTCGTGGCTGTAACACTGCGACGAGGAAATATACCAATCCTAAAGACATCATCCGCCAGCAATACGGAAATATCTGAAATAAAGAGAGATAAAATGACAAAAAGTTTCATCGCGTGTTTACTATCCTGGTTTCATCACTTACCATCAAAAAGATAAAGCGATCTCTGCTGAGTATTAACCCGTATCTAGCTTATAGCTATCTGATTTTGAATAAAAGTGGGATTGGCCTCATCCTGACAGGAATTTCTGACTCGATAAACCCCTTTTATTCTGCTCGGGCAGGGTGTTATTTTTTCTACAGAATCTGTTGATATGTCTGTGCAAGAACTCGGCTAGCTGTCGCCAACACCTTCGCCCCTGGATTATGCTGCGATTCCAGTAATACCCGCATGATTTTGTTGATGATTTTGAACAGGTTAGTCTAAGCGGTTGTTTTTCTGTAGAAAATGGCCAAAGAAAACCATGACAGGTTTTTTGAATTAATCAAAGGCGCCTTAAGTTACACAACACCAGGCCTAAATATGAATAGTCTAGATAATCAACAAACTGTGGGGTTTTTCCGGCTTGCCGCATCCATTTTTTATGATGCCCTTATATTGGCCGCCGTTCTGTTTTTTGCAACGTTACCTCTTATTTTTATCCCTGAGGACATACAATCTGCTCCGGTGGTGGAGATAATGAAAATTTTGTGGTACTTGCTGGTGAGTTATATCTATTTTGCAGGATTCTGGCTAAAAGGCGGACAAACACCCGGAATGAAACCCTGGAAAATTATCCTGGTAAACACACAGGGTGGGAAAGTAAATAAAAAACAGGTATCAGTGAGATTTTTTTCTGCAGTACTGTCCTGGATCCTGGCAGGTCTTGGTTTTCTGTGGATGATAGTTGATCGCAATCATTTCAGTCTGCATGATCATCTTTCGAGCAGTAAAATCGTGTTGGTAAAGAAAGCATAGGGTTCTTTTTTGTTTTTTGTGCTGGGGACAAGTTAGTTTTTTTCTCACTAGCCCCCAGCCGTGCGACAGCACAAAAAACCCTTCACGCTACCTTCTTCAACATAAGCAATGCTATGCCCAAAAATATCAACAAAGGAATAAATGCTCCCGCCAGAGGCGGAATACCATAAATAAGGACAAGAAAGCCAAAACCCTTCGCCATAGCAAAAAACACCAGCCCAAGCATGATTCCAAGAAACAGCGTACCCCCCACTCCTCCACTTCGGACACTACGGAAAACAAAGGGAATACCCAATAAAACCATCACAATGATCGCCATCGGTGCCGAAATTTTTTGCCAGAATGCCAGTTCATAACGGTCTGTGTTCTGCGAGTTTTTCTTTAGATGTTTTATATATCTATCTAGATCAACGGCGGACAACTGCTCTGGTTTAACAAGAAAAACCTTGAGCACTTCCGGGCCCAGTTTAGAATGCCAGTTTGCCGATTTAAGGTGTATGGTTTTAATTCCCTTATCGGATAAAACACTTTGGCGCAGATTGTAGAGCACCCATTGATTGTCATCAAACTTTCCGCTATCCGCGACTGCAGCGGCACGCATATCGCCCTCTTCATCAAACTCAAATATTTTTATATTCAGGAGTTTCAGATCAGGCAGCATCTCCCCTACCTGAATAATGGAATTATCATCACGCATCCATAAACCAAAATTTGAATGCTGACTGACGCTTTTCTGCAGGGCCACGGAACGACCGCGTTGTGCCTGTGTTTCTGCAAAAGGTGTAACAAATTCACCAATCAAAACTGCTGATAGAATAATAATAGCAGCACTCTTCATGACAGAACCGGATATTCCCATGATAGACATGCCCGAAGCACGCATAACAATCAGCTCAGAATCAACTGCCAACGAGGACAGGCCAAGCATAGTTCCTAACAGGGCCGCCATAGGGAATATTTCGTAGACCACGCGCGGGGTGCTTAGAATAAGAAAAATCACCATGTCGGTGAAGCCATAGTTACCGGTACCAACGCGGGCAATCTCATCCAGAAACTGAATAAACATAAACAGGCCAACCAGTACGAATATCACTATAGATGTGTACTTGAGAATGGTGCGCCCAAGATACCAGTCAAGGATATTCATCACTTTCGCAACCAGTCGAGACCAGGCAACAGGGAACGGTTCTCCATCCGACGCTGCAACATGTAAAAAGCAAAAAACAGAAAAATACCATGCACCCACCACATGCCGACAAATACAGGTATTTCTTCAGCTTTTAGTAGGGCATGAGCAACACCAAGCATATTGGAATAAAGAAAATAGATCCCTATAGCGCCCATGATGCGGCCAAGACGCCCCCGTCTCACGTCCAGAGAACTGAAGGCCAGTGCCAGTATGGCCAACACGGGAACAATTGCAACTTTTGACAGGCGCCACTGAATTTCGACCTTGTGAATTCTTTCATTACTTCTCAGCAGTTCACCAAAGGGCATCTCCTTGGGATACAGCTTTTCAGAAACTTTCTTTACCGGTTTTATTCTGATGGCGTAGGTTTCAAAATCAATCATTCGGTAATCAGCATTGCCGGGGATCCCTTCATATCGAGTGCCATTTTTCAGGATAATAAACCGATCACCGGTATTCCTGTCGATTTGCTGAAAGCCTCTTTTGGCCACTACCACCCCTTCCCTTTGTTGCGCTTCGCCATAAACAAAAATATTGCGTAACGTATTGTCATCTAGCCCGACTTCTTCCACATAGTAAACCGCCTGACCATTTTGTGCCTCATTGAAAATACCGGGCGTAATGGCTGAGACCATAGCCCGTTCAAGCCCTTCCTCTTTGAGTGTTTTTGCCTTAACATCTGCGTCGGGGGCAATAAACAGGGCAAACATAGCAATAACCGAAGCCAGCACAATACTCATCATGATCAAGGGCTTTAAAAGTCGCCTTAATCCAACACCACTGGCCGCCCATATCGTGAGTTCGTTATCACGTATCCAACGATCCATAACCATTAAAATGGCAAGGAAAAACATTACTGGCAGCAAGACATCAAAAGTTGAAACCAGACGTAAGCCAAGGAGGGTCAATACCAGGTCAGCAGGCACGTCGCCTCTGGCTGCCTGCGACAACAGTGTCACCAATCTTGCCACCAGAAATATACTGAAAATTATGATGGTGGCGGCTACGCCGGTATAGGTAATTTCTCGAGTTAGTGAGCGATCGAGTATCAATGTATCTCCTGTCTCTTATTAAAAAACAGGCCTGACAGCCTGTAAATCCCGTTATAATATTCCTGGAGAACAATATATCATACGCCCCTGAAGCACGAAATCCTGAGGAAGAAATGATGGAATTTAAAATAAAAAGTGGTCGTCCCGAAAAACAACGCTCCGCCTGTCTGGTGCTTGCTGTATTTAAAGACCAGGTGCTAAGCCCAGCTGCCCGCAGTATTGATAACGTGACCGGAAATATAATTTCATCCTTACTAAAACGTGGCGATATCTCCGGAGAAACCGGCAAGATGCTGATGCTACCACAGATTCCCGACATCCCTGCTGAGCGTGTCTTGCTGATTGCTTGTGGGAAGACCGCTGAATTCAATAGCAAAAAACTGCTAAAAGTAACCGCTAAAGTCATTAGAAAGTTACAGGAAAATAACATCACTGAGGCCACATTATTTTTGCCTGAACTCATTATAGATAATACGGATATTGGTACGCGTATAGAACAAATCATTATCCAGACAACACATAGCAATTATCAACCCGATAGCCTGAAAACAAAAAAAGAGGAAAAGAAATCACAACTCCGGAAGATTACACTGTTCGTTCCCGAACGAAGAGATATGACGGCCGGCAAGCAGGCACTGCAGGATGGGCAGGCGATCGCAGCAGGTGTTAAAATGGCACGGGAGCTGGGCGACCTACCAGGCAATATCTGCACACCTTCCTACCTGGCAGCACAGGCCACTGAAATTGCCGCAGACTTTGGCATGAAAATCAAAGTACTGAATGAAAAAGCTATGGAAAGGCTGTCCATGGACGCACTACTGTCTGTTTCTCGCGGCAGCCGACAGGAAGCCAGGCTAATCATCCTTGAACACAGGGGTGGCAGTAAGAAAGCAGCCCCCGTAGTACTGGTTGGTAAAGGCCTGACTTTTGATGCCGGTGGAATCTCCCTAAAGCCCTCATCAGCGATGGATGAAATGAAATATGATATGTGTGGTGGTGCAAGTGTTCTTGGAACCATGCGTGCCATTGCGGAGATGAACCTCTCCCTGAATGTTATCGCAATTGTACCCAGCTCAGAAAACCTCCCTGATGGCAATGCCAATAGGCCGGGTGATATCGTCACAAGCATGTCGGGGCAGACCATTGAAATACTGAATACTGATGCCGAAGGCAGATTGATACTGTGTGACGCCCTGACCTACGCTGAACGCTTCAAGCCCTCGACAGTCATTGATGTCGCCACACTTACGGGGGCATGTGTCGTTGCCCTGGGCGCACATGCTAGCGCTGTGTTCAGTAAGGATAAATCTCTCACGGAGGAACTGGTAAATGCCGGCAACGAATCACAGGATAGAGTCTGGCCTATGCCACTGTGGGACGAATATAATCAGCAGCTAAAAAGCAATTTCGCCGACATGGCCAATATTGGCGGCCGCAAAGCGGGTGCGGTAACAGCCGCCTGTTTTCTGGCCCGTTACACAGAAAATTATGATTGGGCACATCTGGATATCGCAGGGACAGCATGGTTAAGCGGCTCGAAAAAAGGCGCTACCGGCAGACCTGTCAGACTACTTTGTGAGTTTCTGCGTAGCAGGGCTTCCATCGCGTGAGTCAGATTGACTTTCATGTCCTTGACAACAAGGATAATTCATCATTATTAGTGTACGCTTGCCGTGTTGCACGAAAAGCCTATATGAAAGGTTACAAGGTGTATATACGGGTAGAAAATGAACAGGATATGCAGCAACTCGATACTTTACTGTGGACATTCAGCGAGCTGGATTTTATCCCCCACGCCAGCATTGCTACAGAATGCGGACAGGAGCCGGTAATTATTGGTATGATCGAGCACAGGAGTGGTAGCAACATGGTACTTATCAATCTAAGCACAAAAATGGCCAGCAATTATTCTCATTATTCACGTGTTATTGAGCTTATTAGTAATGACCCGGAAAGTAAGTCTGCTGGCAGGGATCGTTACCGTAAATACCAACAGATGAATGAAGAACTGAACAATCACCCGATCTCTGTAAACTGACATGCGGAAAAATAATAAAAAGTCTGACCGTACGCATTTATCGGAGGCCATCCGTTCGTTACAAAATTTACTGGATGATGTCAGTACCGAAATTATTGATACAGCAGACGACGCCGTAATCGAAACGACCTCAGACGAGAGATTCGAAGAGACCACAGAATTCACACCCGAAGAAACGAGTGAAGTTAAGCCTGTGCCCACAGAACAGGTTTTAGTTGATATTGACAGTCATTTTGATATGAATATCCCCCCGGCACTTCCAGATGAAGATGAGGAAATAGATGATGTCATCCCCACCCTGTCGGAAACTATCGTTGAAGGTGAGATTCCCGTACTTAAAGAAATCGTAAAATTGCCTGACGGCAGCACCATTCCTGAACCTGACCCCAATATAACGCTAGAAATGGCTATTCATAGCGGCACCTTACCAACACCCATATCCGATGCGGCTGAGGCTGCCGCTGATGCAGTTCAGATCATACTTGCCCGTTATCGAGGTAAACCATTAACTTCTGAAGTGCGTGAAGAAATCAAATCCGCAGTAGCAGAATTACTGAGTAATTCCCCCGAACTGGAAATACCTGATTCAATCGTCTAAACCTGTCTCACCCGCAGTACGTAAGAATAAACATGAAACTGACCTATGAGTGACAATACGCTCGACAAAAATTATCAACCCAGCGAGATAGAACAAACTATCTATAAAAAGTGGGAAGACAACGGTTGGTTCAGCCCCAGTGGTGAAGGTGAACCGTATTGCATCATGATACCACCACCGAACGTCACCGGTTCGTTACACATGGGACATGCCTTCCAGGACACTATCATGGATGCGCTGACCCGTTATCATCGTATGAGCGGGAAAAATACACTCTGGCAACCCGGTACTGACCATGCCGGGATTGCCACCCAGATGGTTGTCGAGCGGCGCCTCAATGCAGAAGGAAAAACGCGTCACGACCTGGGCCGCGAGGAGTTCGTCAAACAAATCTGGCAGTGGAAAGAACATTCGGGCGGCACCATTACCCGTCAACTACGCCGCATGGGCGCTTCACCTGACTGGTCACGTGAACGCTTCACTATGGATGAAGGCCTGTCACATGCCGTCAATGAAGTCTTTGTACAGCTGTACAAAGAAGGCCTGATTTACCGTGGCAAACGGCTGGTTAACTGGGATCCCGTACTGCATACAGCTGTTTCCGATCTGGAAGTAGTTTCAACGGAGGAGAATGGCCACTTGTGGCATATGCGCTATCCTTTAAGTTCAGGCGCTGGCCATCTTGTGGTGGCCACTACCCGTCCGGAAACCATGCTCGGAGATGCCGCTGTCGCTGTCCACCCGGACGATGAACGCTACAAAAAACTGATTGGTCAAACGGTCAAATTACCGCTGACAGACAGAGAAATTCCCATCATTGCCGATGATTATGTTGATCCCGAATTTGGTACCGGCTGCGTCAAGATCACCCCTGCCCATGATTTTAATGACTATGCAATAGGTCAACGGCATGATTTGCCGCTGATCAACATCTTTACGCCTGATGCTAAAATAAAAGACAGTCCACTGGACGATTTCGATTTTGGCCACAAACCTGTGGATTCTAATGGTGTACAACTAGCTGATCGTGAACTTGTTGGCTCTGCTGTTGTAGAATCAATACCAATAAAATATCAAGGTATGGATCGCTTTGAAGCACGTGAGCAAATTGTTCAGGATCTAGATTCGCAAAATCTACTTGAGAAAATCGATGACCATAAACTGATGGTGCCGCGCAGTGACCGCTCGCATAGCATCATCGAACCCTACCTCACTGATCAATGGTATGTAAAAGTTGCGCCGCTGGCAGCGCCCGCGATAAAGGCGGTCGAAAAGGGTGACATCAAGTTTGTGCCGGAAAACTGGAGCAAGACCTACTTCGAGTGGATGAATAACATCGAAGACTGGTGTATCTCCCGACAGATCTGGTGGGGCCACCGTATCCCCGCCTGGTTTGACAAGGAAGGAAACTTCTATGTTGGTCATAATGAAACGGAGGTCAGAAAAGAAAACAATCTATCCGAAGACATCCAGTTGAAGCAGGATGATGATGTACTCGATACCTGGTTCTCCTCTGCCCTGTGGCCATTCTCAACTCTGGGCTGGCCAGACAGTATGGAGGATGTGAATACATTTTATCCAACTTCGGTGCTGGTTACCGGTTTTGACATCATCTTCTTCTGGGTAGCCCGCATGATTATGATGGGACTGAAGTTTACCGGCAAAGTGCCTTTTCATGAGGTCTATATACATGGACTGGTTCGTGACTCGCATGGCCAAAAGATGTCGAAATCAAAAGGCAATGTGCTGGACCCAATCGATCTGATTGATGGCATCGAACTGGAAACCCTGGTCAAGAAAAGGATCAGCGGACTGATGCAGCCTAAAATGGCAAAAGTCATTGAAAAACATACACGCCAGGATTTTCCTGACGGCATTCCGGCATTTGGCACCGATGCCCTGCGTTTCACCTTTGCCTCACTGGCCAGCACCGGCCGTAACATCAATTTTGATCTGGCCCGGGTTGAGGGCTATCGAAATTTCTGCAACAAACTGTGGAATGCAGCGCGCTATGTGTTAATGAACACAGAAGGTCAGGACTGTGGTCAAAGAAACGACGATATGATAGAACTCAATGCCGCTGACCGCTGGATCATCTCTCGCCTGCAACAGGTAGAAATGACGGTAGCGAGATCCATTAAAGACTATCGACTGGACAGAATGTCACAAACCCTGTACAGCTTTACCTGGGATGAATACTGCAGCTGGTACCTGGAGTTATCAAAGGTTGTACTTAATGACCCTGATGCCAGTCTGGAAAGTCTGCGTGGCACACGCCACACATTGGTGCGTGTACTGGAAACACTGTTGAGACTTCTTCACCCATTGATTCCTTTCATAACCGAAAAGATCTGGCAGCGTGTCGCACCATTGGCAGACAAACAGGGCGAGACCATTATGCTGCAGCCCTACCCGGTTGCGAATGAGAAAAAGATTGATAAGTCAGCCATCGCTGAAACCGAGTGGCTACAGGCCGTGATTACCGGCATCCGCAATATCCGTGGTGAAATGAATATTGCTCCGGGTAAACCTTTACCCGTGTTCTTCCAGAATTTAAACCAACAGGACACTGACATACTTGCAGCAAATAACAACAAGCTCAAAACACTGGCGCGGATAGAAGAAATTACCTGCCTTAGCAATGATGAAACCTCACCCGATGCCGCAACTGCACTCGTTGGTGACCTGAAAGTACTGGTTCCCTTCGGTGCCTTCATCGATCAGGGTGAAGAAATAAAACGTTTGCATAAAGAAATGGAAAAGATCGAAAAAGACCTGGCCCGTTCTACGGGTAAACTGTCAAATGCGAACTTCGTTGACAAGGCACCGGCTGCCGTTGTTGAGAAAGAACGTGCAAGAGTCACAGAAATGGAACAGGCGCTGGCATCGCTGGGCGAGCAGCTACAAAAAATTGAAGCGCTTTAAAAAAAATTCTCTCGCGGAGTTCGCAGGGAGGTCAAAACCTTTTTATATTTTAAACCATAACCCTAAAAAGTTGTAGATAGATTTCCCAGCGTCCTCTGCGAACTCCGCGAGAGAAAAGATTTTATTTCTTTGATTTTTTACAAAAATGCCAGTATCTCCTGCTCGATATCTTCCTTGTCAATTAGCGTTTTCTGACTGATCTCTTTATCAAACAGTTCGCTGATCTGAGCGGGGATCTCAATGCCCGCCTCATGGGCGATAGATTTAAGTGCATCTATATCATGTGTATCTTCCTCACCCGTAAGAGCGTTCGCTATAGTAGGAGAAAACTTCGTCCATTCAGCAGTAGAATAAGCAACGGTTTTAAGTGGCTTTGTACGGCAGGTATCATAGGCTTTAAAACAGGTTGCTGTATGCGGATCCATTAGATATCCTTTTATAAAAGCTTGTTTGATGTATTTCTTACCTTCATCATCTTCGCAGTAGTCCGCGCTGAAGATTGCCTGCAGCTGTGCAAGTTCTTTTTCAGTTAACTCATAATATTTTTCATCATCCAGCTGCTGCATGAGTTCTCTGGTACGCTCAGCGCCATACAGGTCATAGAGTATCCGTTCCATATTGGATGATTTTAAAATATCCATCGCCGGTGAGGTGGTTGCTACAACAGAGGTGTTTCTGAGATCGTAGTGACCAAATTTAATCAGCCGTGTCAGGACGTTGTTCTTATTGGAGGCTATCAGTATCTTTTCGACCGGCAAACCCATCTTCATCGCATAGTAACCGCCAAGTGCATTGCCGAAGTTGCCGCTGGGTACATCCAGGTAGATTTTTTCAGCCAGTGTAATCGCAGATTGCCTGACCAGCTCCAGGTAGCTGTGTATATGGTAGATAAGCTGGAAAATAATGCGCCCAAAATTCACTGAGTTCGCAGCTGAAAGTGAGATATGCTTTTCTTTCAACTTAGCGTTGAAGCTATCCGAACTTAACAATAGCTTTAACGCATTTTGTGCGTCATCAAAAATCAAAATCACCATGAATACCAATGACTTTCAGGTTGGGAGCATCCTCTGTCACCATCTGAAGACGCTGAACATCAGAGGTGCCCCCATCGGGATACAAACAGACGACCTGAACATTTTTGCGATTCTTAAACGTCTCCAGAGCAGCCGGCCCTGTATCCCCACTGGTGGCCACCAGAACAAGGTAGTTCTCGTTACGTTTTTGTGCAAGCGAGGATAAAAGCAAACCAAAAGGTTGCAGCGCCATGTCTTTAAAGGCACGTGTAGGTCCATGATATAATTCACTGATAAAGAGGTCGTCATATACCCTCACCAGCGGTGCCGGATTTGAGGGGTCGTCGAAATAATCGTAATGATCCAGAGCCTCTTCAATAACATCTTGCTCGATATCGATTTCAAAGGCCGCCAGGACATCCCGTGCCAGTGTTTGGTAACTTGTGTCAAGGTGGCTTTTTAGAAACTCAAGCCCCAGATTAGGCAATGTTTTGGGCACATAAATCCCACCAAAAGAAGCCATAGGCGCGAGTATTGCCGAAGAGAAATTAACCTCAAGTGGGCGCTGGCCGTCGTTACCACGCGTTTCAATAAAATTCATTGTTCTTCCTGAATTTGTAGACCAAGCCGGATTCTAGCGCAGGGAAATCATAGGAACCCATGCTACAAATCATCCAGTCCACGATAGAAATAGACAAACCGTCCATCATCAATATCAATTTTCAATACGGCACCGTGATTATGGCCATAATCGACATAACCGGGAATAGCGCTATCAAGATGGCATTCGCTGCTGTGTTGCGGCGATTCAAAATCACGGTCTTTGTCATACCATGAGAGTAACATAAAGTCTCCCAGTTCTTTTTTAGCTATTCTATCAGCAAGCTTCTGCGCCCTACGGTAGTCGTCTGACGGCGATTCAGTGTGCATTCGAATTTCTTTCACTCCGGCTCCGTGATTTCTTGCATTACCAATTGTCAGGGTTTTAGTGTGCGCAGCTTCTCGGCTTAAAAAAACGAGTATACCATCGGACAGCAAATCCAACGCAATCTGCTCGCGATAATCAGCCTCATCGTCGTCATCAGCGCACCTAGCTATAATACATGCCGAAACAAAACCACAGAAGAAGACTGAAATATCAGAATGGCATCATTCGAAATACTGATTCATCTCAGCAAGCTACAACTGATTACTGATTATGCTCATTACAACAACTATACTGAGCGGGGGAATCCCATACCGGGCTGGGGCATGTTGCCATAATTGAAGACCTGGCCCACTCCATTTTCAGAAATGGCTTCAGACCTGAAACAGGTCTGGTCGAATAAGCGGTAAAGCCTTTTTCAACCAGCACGAAGCTGGGCTAACAGACTAACAGCAGCTGTTTCTATTCGCAGTATATTTTTCCCCAGGTTTATTTTTTTTGCACCTGCTGCAATTATTTTATTTACTTCCTCGTCTGTAAAACCACCTTCAGGCCCCACTAACAATAATTTGTCTACAGGGCTTACGGTGTTTAGTTCACCATCGGGGTGGGCCAGTAAGACTTCTCTGCCTCTGGCGCATGCTTCTCTAGCAACATCTTCAGGCTTTGCTGCTGGCAACAACTCCGGTAGCCACGCTGAACCACTTTGCTTGCAGGCTTCAAGGCAGATTCGACGCCAGCGATCGGTACTATTTTTACCCACTTTACTGACACTGCGTTGACACAACAAGGGTTGCCAGGCACTGATGCCTAGCTGCGTCGCCATATCCAGCATTATGGTCTGACGATCACCCTTAGCGACAGCTGTGGCAAGTATGATACTCGGTACTTGCGGTAAAAAATAACTCACATCACCAACCCTTATACTGGCAGTATTCCGACCTTGCTGGTTCTCAACACTGGCCCATGCAACATTGCCCTTGCCATCAATAAGGCGTATCGGGTCACCCACATTAAGTCGTCTTACAGCGAGTGCATGCCAGGCCTCTTTGCCCGATAATGTTATCAGACTATTCTCGTTAAACCCTTCAGCCAAATAGAATGTTGGCATACTCATAATTGCGTTTTCATTGGCAGGTAGACTTCATAGCGAACAAGTTTACCTTTATGCAGTGCCACGTAATCCTCTGCCAGTGTCGGTGCATACAAAGGTCTCTTTACGACTACCCGTCGTATCACATGCTGACGTGCTACTCGAAGAAGTTTTTCATCGTCGCTATCATCACCAACGATATCGCGTAAGATCCGAACTAACTTGGGGGGCAAGGCCGAGTGCTTACGTTTGGGGGGGAACATGGGATCCATAAATATCACATCGGCCGCAGGCAATTGCTGTATTAATTCTATGGCATCACCATATCTTACTTCAATTTTTTCTGCTCCAGAAAGGGATGATATTCGCGCCGTTCTCATTGCAGAAAGCAATAAAGCGAAGACTACCGGGTGTCGTTCAATCGCAATCACCCTGTCAGCGATCATTGCCAGCTTCAGGCTATCGCCAGCCAGACCAGCTGTCGCATCAATGACGATTCCAGCACGTGCCGGCGCCAACGCACGAAGAAGGGGTTGTTTACGGGTAAGGCCTGCTGGTTTTAATAAAACCGGCCGTATCTTTTCTCCCTCTCCCGTATTTAGAACCAGGCCATTCTTTTCACAGGATAAAAAATACCCTCCTACGGGGGGGACACTGCATAGTGGAAGATTTAATGAGACCAGAGCATCTACCAGTTCTGTCGACAGGCTGCCTATGCAGTTCTCCAGTAGAGGGATCTCAGACAGGACCGTCATCAACCACATCACTTCGTGGCCAGACCTTGAGCAACACTTGAACTACCGTTGCAAGCGGGATAGCAAAAAATACCCCCCAGAAACCCCACAGCCCGCCAAAGACCAACACGGCG
Source organism: Gammaproteobacteria bacterium (assembly GCA_013150915.1). Taxonomy (GTDB): domain Bacteria; phylum Pseudomonadota; class Gammaproteobacteria; order BMS3Bbin11; family BMS3Bbin11; genus BMS3Bbin11. The sequence goes on along the minus strand of JAADJE010000041.1, from coordinate 14,946 downwards.
ATAATAATTGCTATCGGGTGCAGGTTAACCACTTCGGAAAACAACAGGGGAACCAGTACATTACCGTCCAGGGCCTGAATCACGCCATAAGCAAGTATCAACCAGCCGGTCTGTGGCCCCCAGCCCCATTGAAAAAAAGCAATAAGTATAACGGGAATGGTCACCACCACAGCCCCGACATAAGGAATGATTACCGACAATCCAACGAGTACAGATAGCAGCATGGCATACTGTAGCCCGAACAAAGAAAAAACAACATAGGTCACTGACCAGACAATAATTATTTCCCACGCTTTACCGCGTACGTATTTGGCAATCTGGCTATTTACCTGCGTCCATACTGTAACGGCAAGTTTACGTTGCTTTGGCAGAAATCCACTTATCCAGTCTGAAATCAGCTCTTTATCCTTGAGAAAGAAAAAAACAAGCAGAGGCACAAGAAAAAGATAGACAACCATTGCCAATAGCCCAGGAACCGATGCCAATGTCTTGGTCAGAATATATTGTGCTGTACCGCCTATCTCTGAACGCAGAATAACTGCCAACTCACGAATCTGATTTTCCGTAATCAAGGCCGGATATTTTGCCGGTAATTCCAGCAAACTCTTCTGGCTAGCAGAAATCATACTCGGGGTTTCCTGCAACAACTGACTCACCTGGGTAGAGAGTAGCGGTAATAACCAGAACAGCATGAGTAAATAAAATACCATAAAAAAGATAAAACCAATCACCAGAGCAACCAAACGGCTACAGTTCAGGTTCATTAGCTGTCGTATGATACCTTCAAGTAAATAAGCAATAACAATACTGGCAAACACTGGAGCCAGCATGTGTCCCATAGTGAGAACTATTAAAAGACTGCTGACCAGCAAGAACAATAATATCAGTGCCTGGGGATCAGAAAAATACCGTTGCCACCAAAGGCGAATCAGGTTCATTGGCATAGATCTCTTATTTTCATCGTTGGGTGTGATTATACTGTCTGCACCACAAGAAACCGAGAGTGGTAAGTATGTGGATTTCTGTTTGCTGCATTGCTATATTTGTTCCGCTATGATCAGAACAACCATACAGGAAAAAGATTTCAGTCTCGAGCAGGAAATTAGACTGCTCCGCAGTGACCGGGTTGATATTGGGGCTATCACAAGTTTTGTCGGCCTGGTGCGTGATCTCAATGAAGGCGACAAAGTTAACCTGATATCACTAGAACACTACCCGGGCATGACAGAAAACCAGCTGCAGGAAATTGCCCAGAAAGCAAAATCACGGTGGCTACTACAGGGGATTACCATTATCCACCGTATCGGCACCCTTGCTCCCGGTGACCAGATAGTACTTGTTATTACAGCCAGCCCACACAGAGTGGCAAGCTATGAGTCGAATCAGTTTATCATGGACTATTTGAAGACCAGAGTAACCTTCTGGAAAAAGGAAACACTGGAAAATCGCTCACGGTGGGTAGAAAGTCGCCACAGTGACAACGATGCCATTGACCGTTGGAAAAACCCGGCTTGAAGAGCCGTAAAAAATACTAATTTGTAACTAAATCTGATAAAAAGGAAACATCATGGGATTTCTAGAAAACAAGAAAATATTGATTGCCGGTGTCGCCAGTGACCGTTCAATTGCTACAGGGACCGCACTTGCCATGGCGGCACAGGGTGCCGAACTGGCCTTTACTTATCAGACAGAAAAGCTACAGAAACGTGTAGAAAAAATTGCCAGCGCCTGTGGTTCAACTATCATACTGCCCTGCGATGTATCTGAGGATGAACAAATTGAAAATGCATTCATAAAACTGAGTAAACAATGGGATGGTCTGGATGGTATTGTCCATTCTATAGCCTTCGCACCACGAGAGGAACTTAAGGGACTGTTTCTCGATGCGACTACCCGCGATGGCTTTAACATGGCACATGAAATCAGCTCTTACAGCTTCACTGCACTGGCAAGAGCGGGTAGAGAAATGATGCAGGGTCGCAATGCAGCGCTGATTACCATGAGTTATATTGGCGCAGTACGCTCAATGCCCGGCTACAATGTTATGGGTCTGGCCAAAGCCAGCCTGGAAGCGAATGTTCGCTACCTCGCACAGAGTCTGGGTCCGGACGGCATCCGGGTCAATGCCATATCAGCCGGCCCAATCAAGACCCTTGCCTCAGCGGGAATAAGCGGTTTCAAAAAAATGCTCGATTTCTATGACAAAACTGCCCCGCTAGGGCGTAGCGTCACCATTGAAGAAGTGGGAAATACGGCCGCCTTTCTCTGCTCTGACCTGGCGTCTGGAATTACCGGTGAAATCACTTATGTGGACGGGGGATTTAGTACTGTCGGGATTGGGACGGGAATGGTGGAGTAACTTACGACTATCTACGCAGATGCGGGGTTAAAGCTTTCCGTTTTGCCTGCCCATATCATTTTTTCCATACACGCGTTAAACAGCTTTGTATCAAGTCTTACTGCGGTATCCCGATCTATTCGTCGTTGAAATCAGGGCCACCCACTAACGAAGACCGGCCAACCATTCCTCTGCTTCTAATCTGTCGGAAAAAACTTCGACTACAATCTCAGTTATATCGGATAACGATTTATAATAATACGATATTCTTCTTATATCAGGACGAACTGCCACAATGGCAGTTGCTATCTTCCCCCTGCCCTGTCCATAAGTAAGTATAATCTGGGATATCCGCTTCATATCTTCTTCATCAATATCCACACGGTCAGCACCCAGGGTATCAAATATCTGCTGATAGCCTGTATTAAGAGAGGTTCCAAACTGATTGATTAGCCAGAACATGTGGTCAGCCAGGTCCTGTCCTGTAATAATACCCGTAGAGGTACTTATTATCATTTCCCCGTCATTTAAAATTTCATGGTCAATTGGCATTGTGATAGGCCTGTTGAATTAGTCAATGTCATCCCAATCTTCACCATAATTTATGGTGATTTCTTCACCTGCCATGATTTGACGAACTGAATATAATTCAAACCCGTCAAACTCTGCGCAGCACTTCCTGCTGTGGTTGAGATAGCGCAATTTGTTTCTACCCGATCGCCCAACGACTCTATCATCGAATACCCATAGCACATGACTTCCGTTCCTTTTAGCTTCGGGCCCTTTGTATTCACCAAGGTAAGTATCATTTTCTATGTTCTCTTTGGCAAAAAGACCTTTACCGTGAATCCCGGAATTCATAACGCATGTTAGCCTATAGACACTCATCGTTTCATTATTATTTCCTGTTCCGGGCTATCTTCATCTATTGCAAGCTGCTTGATAGTTATATTATTTATCGCAGAAAGTGCTTCCCGCTCAGCCAGCATAAGGACGCTTTGAATGCTTTTATCCGTGTAGAGATTCACTCTCTTTGATCTTTCCATTTTGGAATCATGAATATAGGCAAGAAGATCAGCCGTAGTGGTTTCTTCAGGAGGACGACCGGGAAGTAAGCTCTTTTCATAATCGTCTACAACTTTTAAAAAATTACCGTTTTGCAGCTGGCAGACCATCCTTTCGACCAAATCATTAGGCAACTGAAGTTGTTGTGCTACTGCCCCTAATGGTATCGGTGATTTGTTAGCGTAATAATTCCTTGTTACCAGCACCATTAACTGTAATGAAAGCGCTTCACTTTCGTGGGGAGTCAACTCATCATCACGATGAAGATAAACTAATTTATCCGCATGCTGGTAATAATACGCGATGCTGGATCCTAAAAGCAGAATTAACCAGATAATGTAGATCCATATAAACAGGATAATGATGGTTGCAAAAGCAGAGTAAATTGCAGCGTACTTTACTGAACCAACAATAAACAGGGTAAATACAACACTGGCAAGCTTGAATAAGATCGTCGCCACAGTCGCACCAAACAATGCCGCTACAGGTTTAACACGCGTATTCGGCACGAATATATAAACAAAACTTATTGCAAGTACTGTCATAAAAAATGGCAGGTAGATCGACAGGGTATCATACAGAAAGGCCCCTGTATCTGTCTCAACTACCTGCTTGACCAGGCTGAAATGCCGTACCGACTGGGATAAACCAATCGCGGAAAAAATCAATACTGGCCCAACCAGCAATACCGAAATGTAATGGCTAAACCGTTCAAGTATTGGCCGTAATTTTCTAACGCGCCAGGTACTGTTAAAGGCTTCCTCAACCTGGCGAATCAATGACACAACGGTAAACAACAGGACCCCCAACCCTACTGCACCAAGCACACCAACCTCGATATTATCGACAAAGCGGAGAACATTGGTTGTGATTTCAACTCCTTTTTCTCCCAGAGGTTCCAGAGCGGTCAGTAACAGGGGCTTTAATTGGTTGTGTACACCAAAACCTTTAAGTACTGAAAACATGACCGCAAGCAGGGGCACCAACGAGAGAATGGACATGTATACCAGGCCCATCGCATACAAATTATTATTTCCTGCCAGCAGGTCGGCTACCAACATCTGCAGGCCCCGAAAAAAAAGTAAACTCCTGCGTTTCCATCCTCGCAGTTTGTGTGCATCAACCTGCCAGACAGTGCGATCCCACCAACTTAGAAGATTTGTAAACAAATCACCCTCGGAGTTGATAAAATGACCTCAGTTTACTTAACTTTCAGCAACTCGATTTCAAAAATCAGGGTTTCGCCCGGGCCTATTGCAGTCCCTGCGCCTTTATCTGCATAAGCAAATTCTGGTGGGACAACCACTTCCCATTTATCACCTACCTTCATCATCGGCACAATTTCCTGCCAACCCTTGATTACACCTGACAAACCAAAGGTTGCGGGCTTTTTACGTTTATAAGATGAATCAAATTCGGCTCCATTAACCAACTTACCTTTGTAATGAACGGTAACTTCACTGTCTTTAGCTGCCTGCTTACCCTTTCCAGCATTAATAACCCTGTACTGAATACCGTTGGCTAGCGACTTGACCCCCGCTTTCTTTGCATTATCTGCACGGTACTTGTCACCGGCCTTCTTATTAGCGGCAACCTTATCCTTGAGTGCTTTTAATTGTCTATCCCTTTCGGCCATCATGGATGCCTGCATCTCTTTGGTCGTCATGGCGGGTTTAGCTTTGCTCAGCGCATCCTTCATTGCCGCTGAGAAAGCGGCTGGCTCAACATCCAGGCCTTCATTCATTAACGACAATGCAAGACGATAGCCAACAGAATAACTAAACTTCTGTTTTTGGCTCTTTAATTCAACAGCCATTGAGATGGCCGGAGTAGCCAGAGCTATGGCCAGAGTGGCCAGGGTGATATTTTTTAATTTCATTTTCTTCCTCTTCGATTGTGAGATCCGGGTATTTTCCGGCAAACGGGTATTTAAGGACAGACATCCCTTAATCTTGTGAATAAGGCTACTTGATCTCAGCAGACATCTCATTCAACAGGTTTACCAGGTCAACATTAACTTCATTTATCCATTGTTGCCATTGAGCCTGATATTCCTGAAAAGTTCCAGTATCTATCGTTTCGAGATTTTTCTGGGTAATAATAATTACCTCTCCCGTTTCAGTAATACTGTTCATATTTGGCTGCGCCAATTTCTTGCTGCTTTTGCCCAGCTCTGTAACTGTCTCTTCCATTATTTTTCTGTCAGCAGGATTTATACTGCTATCCTGCTCGTTGATGGCTTTCTCTATTGAATTCGCCAGGGCATCTAGATGTCGGCGCATTATATTGCTGTATTTTTCAACTGCACTCGTGGCCTGATCGCCTAATTTTTCAGTCAACTGTATTAGCTGACTATTCAGACTCTCAAGCTTGCTGGTAACTGTCTTGCTTGCCCCTTCAAGCTGCTGCGATATTTCATTCCCAATGCCAGTAATACGGTTAACAAAGTCAGAAACCGCAGAACTGGCCAGCACCACCTTTTCGGTTTTGTCGTAATCCACCTTCCATTGGTCACCCTGCCTGACAAGATAGGTTACAAAATAAAGCATCTCGCTTTGTGCAGCATCGGGTTTCGAAATATGTGTATGAACGCGCGCCTCATGCTCTTCAATGATTATCTTTCCCCACGAAGGCACCATGCCGCTCCAGTCGCGGGAGAATGCTTCATACCCCTCCTTACTCCCCAGTGTAGAGTAATTAACGACATCGGAAACATTCCCCTCAATAACGGCCTGCCAGAACGCCTGACTAACTTCTAGCGGGGTTTGTGGCTTGCTACAGGCCGATAGCAATATCGCTAAGGCGAGTGACAATGATATGAAGGCATATTTAAATTTCATTCATAAACCCCGATTATAGCGACAGTATCGGTCATTATACTGGCAAAAGTGAGCGCAAGGAAAGCATAGTCCTCCTGCAGGAAATGTCCGCAGGGAGCAACGATGCGATTCCATGAATTAATCCGTGCTGCCTTAGAATTTTTAAACGAGTTTATAGCGGCAAGAAGCGCTTAATTTTTCAGTATTTTCAGCCGGTTGGCTATCGTAATCATTTACGGCTTCTACCGATACGGCGCCAGGCATTTATAAATAACGTGCCTGATTCCAGAATACATTGCTTTAGAAGGCGAGATTGGATCGGAGATAAGGGTCAAGGGCACCGCTATTTAGGTCTTAGATAGCGCCAGGCAATAACATCATTTTCATTTATTACAATATGGGTGTTTGAGCCTGATAACCATTTTTCCAGAATAGCGCCTTTGTAATAGGCTCTTTCGGTACGGCCACCATCTAGCCGTATATAAAAAAGTCTGGGTTGATCTGGATTAAGTGGGGCAGCCGGCAAACCGTCTTCGGTAAAAATCCATTTATAAGGCTCTATATCTGCTCGTTGACCATTCTTTTTAATCATTACATCAAGCATTTTTTCTCCTCATTATTTTGTCGCTCGACTTTATTGCAAGCTGAAAATGTATTCTTTGACATACATCAAGATAAGAGATCAAAGGTAAGCAGGATCTGATTTTTTGGGCAGGGGGGTGATCGCTAAATTTATAAAGATTGAACGGCATTGCACACGGCTCGTGTCAAGGTCAGTATGTCCACGTCGTCTATCACATACGGTGGCATGAGATAAATCAGGCGCCCAAATGGCCTGACCCACACGCCCTGCTCAACAAACTGGTATGGCAGGGCCATCATGTCCACAGGACGATCAAGTTCAACAACGGCTATGGCCCCCAGGACACGCACATCTACCACGCCAGTCATTTTGTGGCATTCAGCAAGCCCTGCTGCCAGTATTTTTTCAATCCTGCGTATGTTCTCAGACCAGTTTGATGACAACAGCATCTCTATACTTGCCAATGCAGCGGCACAGGCCATCGGATTGGCCATGAATGTCGGACCATGCATAAATAGACCGGGGTCACCCGTGCTGATGGTTTCACTGATGCCTGCAGTGGTCAATGTTGCAGCAAGCGTCATATAACCACCTGTCAGAGCCTTGCCCACACACATGATATCGGGGCTAATACCGGCATGCTCGCTGGCAAACAGCTTACCCGTACGTCCAAATCCAGTGGCAATCTCATCCAGAATTAGCAACACACCATACTCGTTACACAACTGCCTGACCTGGTTTAAATAATCAGCTGAATAAAAGCGCATCCCACCCGCAGCCTGCACAACAGGCTCCAGAATAACGGCCGCTATTTTCTGTTTATTTTCCTGCAGACAGCTCTTCATCTGAGCCATATCACTCTCAGAGGCAGCCTCACCGTATCGACAGATCGGCGCATCAACAAAGTATTGTGAAATCAAAACATTCGAGAATAGATTATGCATACCGGTAACGGGGTCACAAACAGACATCGCTGCGAAGGTATCACCGTGATAACCAGAACGAATAGTCAGAAAATACTGCTTATCGGGCAAATGTCTGGCATTCCAATACTGGATTGCCATTTTCATCGCCACTTCTACCGCAACAGAACCCGAGTCCGAGAAGAAAACCGTCTGCAGTGGTTCAGGGGTTATTTCCACCAGTTTTTGCGCAAGCCTGACAGCAGGTTCATGGGTCAGGCCACCAAACATCACATGGGACATTTTTGTTAGCTGCATCTCTACCGCTGCATTTAACACGGGATGATTATAACCATGGATAGCGCACCACCAGGACGACATACCATCGATCAACTCTCTGCCATCTACCAGCTTGAGCCGGACACCTTCTGCCGACTCAACGGTAAACATCGGATCGTCCTTACCCATCGCACTATAGGGATGCCAGACATACTTACGGTCGCATTCCAGAACATCACCATTTACTTTCGACATATCAAGCCTACCCTTCCCCTGTTAACGCATTTCCAACTTTTAAGGGTACCTCCCTTTATTAATGGAGGTACCCCTAACATTTTGACCATATACGGTGACATTGTCACTGTATATAAGCATTACCTGATATTATAATTCCTCCCATATTACTTTTCATGAATAATCAGGAGAAAGAAGATGCACAACCCGCAAAAACAATGTCAGGAAACTCGTCGTCTACTTAGTGAAGGCGCACGTCTGCTTGATGTGCGCACTGAAAATGAATACCGCCAGGGTGCGCTTCAGGATGCAATCAACCATCCGGTAGAATGGATCAGCGCCGGATTTCATCCACAGGAAGAAAAGGAAACGCCCCTTGTTGTGTACTGTGTATCAGGTGCCCGTAGCAGTGCAGCCAGGAGCATGCTGCTGGCAGCTGGTTTCAAGGAAGTTCACGACCTTGGCAGTTATCAAAATATCCAGTTCTGCTGATTATTTATTATAGGCAATTCCCGGTGCTTCAAAATAAGCCCTGCTACGCTTGCGGATGCTGTACCCTGCGGTGGTCTCTATCCGCGTATAAAATCTATGGGGCATGAAAGGCTTTCACGGTGATATAATTTGTCAATTCCCGGTCTACTAATCCCGCGAGTGCAATGACAATAAATCTAAACGACAAAACCCGTCGAAAAGCGGTAGCCCTGGTATCCGGTGGCCTCGATTCCATGCTGGCAGTGAAAGTCCTCCAGGAACAGGGAATTTATGTCGAGGGTATCAACTTTTTTACCGGTTTCTGTATTGAAGGCCATACCCATGCTATCCGCAAGAAAGACCGCGACAAGCCCAAGCGCAACAATGCCCTTTGGGTGGCAGAACAGTTAGGCATTAAACTTCACATCCTTGATGTTTCTGAAGACTATAAGGACGTTGTCATTAACCCGAAACACGGCTATGGTGCCAACTTGAACCCCTGTCTGGACTGTAAAGGTTTTATGGTGAAAAAGGCCACAGCCTGGATGAGAAAGAACGATTTCGATTTTCTTGTCACCGGTGAAGTCGTGGGCCAACGTCCGATGTCGCAGCGCAAGGACACCCTGCCTGTGATCAGCAGGGAATCCGGTGCAGGGGATCTTTTACTGCGTCCTTTGTGTGCGAAATTACTGCCTGAAACCCTGCCTGAGCGTGAAGGCTGGGTTGATCGTGAACAATTGCTGGATTTTTCCGGCCGCGGCCGCAAACCACAAATACTCCTGGCAGAAAAATATGGCTTTAAAGAATATGCCCAACCTGCCGGTGGCTGCTGCTTCCTCACCGATGCCAACTATTCCTCAAAACTGGCCGATTTATGGCAGGCACGGGGCGAGAAAACCTATGATATCGATGACATCGTCATACTAAAGGTCGGGCGTCACTTGCGACCGAAACCCCATTTCAAGCTCATTATTGCACGCGAAGAAGGTGAAACCAATTTCCTCAGAGGGTACCGTAAAAACTACATAAGCATGAATACCGTCAGCCACAGCGGCCCTATCAGCCTGATCGACGGAAAGCCTGATGATGAAGATTTAGAGTTTGCCGCACGCCTGCTAGCACGATTCTGCAGCGGCAGAAATGCTGACTTTGTAACCGTAAAGGTGTTGCAAAGGAATGGCGAGTCCACAAACATCAACGTCAAACCTCTGACCGCCGATGAAATACTGCAGGAATGGTATGTCTGAGCAAATACTTGACGCCCGCAATCTACTTTGTCCCCTGCCGGTGATCAGGACTCAGAATCAGGTTGAAACCATGAGCAAGGGCGACACGCTATGTGTTTATTGTACAGATCATGGTGTCATCAATGATATTCCTGCATGGTGCCGGATAAACGGTCACGAAATACTGTCGATAGACGAACAAGAATATGAGATAGTGATCAGGGTACGGGTTGGAGAGTGTCGCTGACAGCCTAATATATGTTAGAAACCTGTTCCGGTAATACGGACTCATACCCGCTGCGAACCCAGCCAATCATGCCGCCACGCAGGTTAATAACATTTTCATAGCCATGCTGTCCAAGGAACATACAAACCTGGCCGGAACGGGCACCACTGCGACAGATAAAGACGACTTCCTTATCTTTCGGGATTTCGCTCAAACGAACAGGAACGGTTGCCATAGGCATCGCGACAGTACCCTTAATGGTGCCACGGGAAATTTCATGCATTTCACGCACATCAATGATGACTAAATCATCATTACCAACTATTTTTGACATAAGCTGGGGAGAATCAACTTCTTTTATGAGCATCCCGGCACCCTGAATGGGAAAAGATAGCCCTTCATTATATAAGAAGCTACTTATATGTTCAATTCCAGGTAATGTAGTCAGGAATACATAATAGAAAAATTTAGACTGACAATCTGAAGCTAAAAAGCCAATAATAAATGAAAGCATTAACACTACAGAATTTACACAAAAAATATACAGGCGGTGTAACCGCGCTAAGAGGCGTTGACCTGGAGGTAGAAAGCGGTGATTTTTTTGCCCTGCTCGGACCCAATGGTGCCGGGAAATCGACGATCATCGGTATAATCTCATCGCTGGTAAATAAAACACAGGGGAAAGTCACCGTCTTCGGGCATGATATCGACAGTGATCTTGAACCACTGAAATCCTGTATCGGCCTGGTTCCTCAGGAATTTAATTTTAGTGTTTTTGAAAAAGTCATCAATATCGTGACCAACCAGGGTGGGTATTATGGTCTGAAGCGGGAGCTTGCCCTGCAGCGTGCTGAGAAATACCTGCGACGCCTGGATCTGTGGGATAAAAGGGATAGCGCGGCGCGAACCCTGTCCGGGGGGATGAAAAGGCGCCTGATGATTGCCCGTGCTCTAGTACACGAACCAAAACTACTGATACTCGATGAACCTACAACCGGTGTCGATATCGAAATTCGGCGCCTGGTGTGGGCCTTTCTGCGGGACATGAACCTGCAGGGAACAACAATAATTCTGACCACACACTACCTGGAAGAAGCAGAGAGCCTCTGTCGCAACATTGCAATTATTGATCAGGGAAAGATCGTGGAAAATACCAGCATAAAAAAACTACTGACCCAGCTTCACATCGAAACCTTTCTACTCGATACACGGGAAGAAATCGTTGATGTCCCCGAACTTGACAGCTACACCCTGCTTAAAATTGACGCCCATACACTTGCTGTAGAGGTGGCAAAAGAGAAAGGCTTGAACAAACTTTTCACCCAGTTATCCGATCATGGCATCACCATACTTAGTCTGCGCAACAAGACCAACAGACTTGAGGAATTGTTTATAGACATGGTGAATGAAAATAAGAAAATTGAACTCTAATGCAAAAAAATATGCAGAAATTTACTGAGATCTATGAGAGTCTGATTCTGGATCGTCCCTGGCTGACTCTGGCCCTGTTATTTATTCTGACTGCCTCCATCGGTTACTACAGCAAGGACTTCAAGCTGGACGCCTCAGGTGATACGCTGGTTCTTGAAAATGATTCAGCCCTACGTTATTACCGCTCCATTTCCGCACGATATGGCTCTGAAGACTATCTGGTTATTACCTATAGTCCGAAAAAGGATCTGTTCAGCAAAACGATACTGGCTGACCTGGCCAAATTGAGAGATCAGCTGAAGACCATCAAGCGTATTCACAGTGTCACAACAATACTGGATGTGCCACTGATCAATAGCCCACCCATCACGCTATCTGAACTGAGCAAAAATATTCGCACCCTGGAATCCCCCGGAACCATTCCCGGTATGGCAAGAAAAGAACTGACCACCAGCCCTTTTTACAGCAACCTTATCATCAGCCCGGATGGCCGGATTACTGCTCTGCAAATCAAGCTTCATCGAGAGGAGGTCTGGCACCGTCTCTTTAACAAACGAAATAGCTTGCGTGAATTGCGTATGGGAAACACCCTGACGTCCGAACAAAAAAAAGAGCTGGCACGCGTAACAAAAAAATTTGATGAATACAGTGATAGCCTGTTGAAACAGGAACGAATAGACATACAGAAAATTCGTAGCATTATGGAGCGTCATCGTGATAAGGCTCAACTGTTCCTTGGTGGCCTTCCGATGATCATTGCGGACTCTATGGACTATATTCGGAGTGATTTAAAATTATTCGGCCTTGCTGTACTGCTATTGTTGATTAGCTTTCTCTATGTCGCATTTCGTAAGCCCCATTGGGTCTACCTGCCAGTCCTTACTTGTGGTGCGGCCGGTCTGTCCATGCTGGGTATTCTTGGATTGTTGGGCTGGCGCGTTACTGTGGTGTCGTCTAACTTTATTTCGCTACTGTTGATTATCACCATGTCACTGACGGTTCATCTCATCGTCCGTTACCGTGAACTGCATGCTGCTAAACCGGATAGTGATCAACGCACACTGGTAAGCGAAACCATCCGTAGCAAATTTCTACCCAGTTTTTATACAGCAATCACCACTATGGTGGCATTTGCCTCCCTGATTTTCAGCGATATACGGCCCGTTATCGATTTTGGCTGGATGATGGTTATCGGTATCTCTGTGGCCTTCTTTTTTACATTCACACTGTTCCCTGCAGGCCTGGTATTGATCAAAGTCAGCCAGCCGAGAAAACTGTACGACATTACAGGCACTGTTACCCGCTACATTGCCAACCTAATTGAGCATTGGAAACTGTGTGTGCTACTTGGTGCATTGATACTGGCAATAGTGAGCCTGGTCGGTATTTCAAAGCTGACAGTGGAAAATAGCTTCATCAACTACTTCAGGTCGTCAACCGAAATTCATCAGGGCATGAAACTAATTGATCAGAAACTGGGCGGCACGACTCCACTGGATATTATTATTGATGCACCAGCCAGCTTTTTTCGGGAAATGGAAGAAGAGAAAAATGCCTCCGCAGAAGAAGAGCTTTATGGGTATCCAGAACAGGGGGAAAGCGGTATTGCCGGCTCCAGTTTCTGGTTTAATTCATACATGCTGGAGGATGTCGATAAAATTCACAACTACCTGGACAGCCTGCCTGAAACCGGCAAAGTGCTCTCTATCAGCACGGCCATGCATATGCTGCAGTCACTGAAAGACGGTAAGAATCTGGATGATTTCTTTCTTTCAGTATTGTTCAAGCATCTACCTGATGAGGTAAAACAGAGCCTGTTCAGCCCTTATATGTCAGAAGACGGTAACCAGCTGCGTTTCAGTGTCCGGGTTATTGATTCAGATCAGGAGTTGAAGCGTGCCGAACTATTAGAGAAAATCCGCAACCATCTGATCGAAAACATGGGCTTCCAGCCTGAGCAAATACACCTGACTGGCATGTTGGTACTCTATAATGACGTGCTACAAAGCCTGTTCAGCTCACAAATAAAAACTCTCGGGGTTGTTTTCCTTGCCATACTGACTATGTTTATAGTGCTGTTTCGGTCATTCAAAATGGCGGTACTGGCAATACTTCCAAATATCCTGGCGGCCACAACAATACTCGGAATAATAGGACTGGCCGGTATCCCCCTCGATATAATGACCATTACCATTGCAGCAATCACCATCGGTATTGCCGTAGATGACACTATTCATTATGTCCATCGCTTCCAGGAAGAATACTGGCAGGATGAAAACTACTGGTACGCCATCATGCGCTGCCATATCAGCATTGGGCGCGCCATGTACTACACTTCAATGATCATCACCGTTGGCTTTTCTATCCTCGCCCTGTCAAATTTTATCCCAACAATCTATTTCGGTCTACTCACGGGTGCTGCAATGATCACAGCACTGATCTTGAATCTGACGCTATTGCCTTTATTAATTGTGCTGGTCCGCCCAATGGGAAAACGTCTTAAAAACAGTTAACCGCAAAGGAAACAGCGCCCTTGTAGACACTGTCCAACTGACGCATCCCTTTTGATAAATTACTGTCGGGTGTCTCAATCAATAAATGATAATGGTTGCCCATTAAGCAGTATTAACAGAAGCCAACATGTCGCAATGAATAATGAAAGACCTGACCCCCTTTATGGTTAGTTAGTAGGGACGCTTTAGGACCTTAGTTGCTTTTGCACCAACCTGTCCTTTCTTTAAAAGTTGCCATGCTATCTCTTGTTTTGGTTATAAAGGATTTTCGATCCGATTTTGTTACATGATCTTCTAATCGATCGAGTGCTCTTCCAGCTGCGGGATTACACATTTTTGACAACGTTAGCACAGATGCCCGGAATGTTCCTTTCAGTTGGCGTTTTGCAATAAAAAATATCTTATCCACATCTTTTTCATCGTCGATAATCGACAATGCTATAATTGCGTTTCTGACTACATCGATGTCCGCGCTGTCAATCAACTCTAAAATAAACTTATGAAATTTCTCTCTATCGATTTTTATCTTTCCATTTGCATTAGCCTGTAAAAGAATATCAGCAATCTCAAGCTTTATGACATCTACCCTTATCGTCTCCCATGGAAGGTCAGGGTATTTGACCTCTTGCTCATCCCATAAGTCGTGAAGGAACGTCAGAATCTGACCTTGATAGGACATTTGCTTTACCCTGTTCATCACCTTGATAATGTGATCGATATTCTTTGACTTTAGCTCAGCTTTCAGATCAGCAACACTGACAAAGCTATCACTGGCAGCAGTTGCATCAGCCTTACCTAGTACAAGCATTAAAGACAGAATAACTGCAAACCCCCAATACTGATATTTCATAAGTTTATT
>JAADJE010000013.1 GCA_013150915.1 Gammaproteobacteria bacterium | reverse complement strand
TTTTTCGATATTGTTAAACCTGATTAAACCAATCGCGCCGGGGCGACGCTCCTACAATTTATTTTCTCCTGGAACTTTCAACTTTCAACTTTCAACTTTGAGCTTTCTACTGCTTAAAAACCCTGATCAACCTCACTATTCCCCGTTTTTCATCTTCATAATGAATCACATCTGCATTTTCAAATTCATAAATAATCGCCTTTTTGCTGGCAGAAACACGGACCTTGTTGTCACGTATCTGATAGACAATCGTTATCGTCTGTCTGTTTGTACGCATGGTTGACGGTGTGAATTCAATTATATTGCCGATTTTTTCTGTCGTTGCTGAGACTTCCTGCCATTGACCAAGCAATGGGTTTTGTCGTTCATTACAAGCTGACAGAAAAAGGATGAGCAGAAAAATGGCAGGTTTAAGGCGTATTCTTTTCATCAGGGCGCTATTTTTAGCACAACCGGCGGTATAAAGTATGCAATATTACCTCATATGAGCCTATTGATGATCCGCAGCCCCGTACGATTGATTATTGGACTAAGCGTGGCCCTGTTGCTTCTGCCCGGCACACTTTTTTCCCAGGTACATCCCGCATTGGCGCAACAGGAGCGCACAACCGTGCGTATTGGTGTGCTGGCCTTCCGTGGTCACCAGCAGGCCATGTCTCGTTGGCAACCAATGGCTGATTATCTGAATAAAAATTTGTCTGGAATTCGTTTTAAGATTGTGCCGTTGAATTTACAGCAGGTGCGCAAGGCAACAGCAGCTGGAGAAATAGATTTTGTTCTGACCAACCCAGGAAATTATGTCCTTCTTGAATCGAGATATGGCGCCTCACGCATAGCCACCTTAAAGCGTCACTGGCTGGGGCATGATTATTCACGCTTCGGTGCCGTTATATTTACCCGCCGCGACAATTCCGACATCAAAACGCTGAAAGACCTCAAAGGGCGATCCCTAATGATTGTTAACAATCATGCTTTTGGTGGTTTTCAAATGGCCTGGCGTGAACTGAGGGACGTCGGCATCGATCCATTCAAGGATATTTCTGAACTAAAGTTCAACGGTTTTCCACAGGATAATATTGTGCATGCCGTAATTAATGGGGAGGTGGATGCCGGCACCGTACGTACGGGTATACTCGAAAACATGTCGTTGAATAACAAAGTGGAACTGGACATGATACGCGTTCTGGGAAATCGT
This sequence comes from Gammaproteobacteria bacterium, assembly GCA_013150915.1. Taxonomy (GTDB): domain Bacteria; phylum Pseudomonadota; class Gammaproteobacteria; order BMS3Bbin11; family BMS3Bbin11; genus BMS3Bbin11. The sequence goes on along the minus strand of JAADJE010000013.1, from coordinate 46,793 downwards.
AATGTTGAGGATTTTCAGTTTCTTCTCAGCACCCGTCTGTACCCTGAATGGCCATTGGCAAAACTCAAACATACTCCGGATGTGCTGGCCAGCAGGGTAGTCATTGCATTGCTGTCAGCACCAGAAGGTGCATTTTCGTTGTCCGGTACTGACTGGGTGAGCTGGACGATTCCGCTTGACTATACCAAGGTAAACGAGTTGATGCGTGTGCTACGTATAGGGCCGTATCTTCCCGGCGCACAACTTTCACTAAGTAATACGATAAAGGAATATGCCCATTGGCTGATCTTGATCCTGATGGTACTTTTCGGTTTGGTGCTACTCAGTATTTACGTCCTGAGAGTTAACCGCAGGCTGGTGGATACACAGCATATCCTGCAGGATGAGATTGCAGAGCGTATCGTTGCACAGGAAAAGTTGAATGAGAACAAACGCTTTCTTGAACAGCGTGTTGTAGAGCGTACCGCAAGCCTGGCCGAACTAAATTCTGCCTTGCAGCACAGCGAGCTCACACTACGGGAGTTGAACAGGATAGTCTCCGTGTTTCCGATCCCGCTGGAAGAAAAAATCAGGGCCTTGATCGAGCTGGGCAGAAAGCACTTTGATTTTGCATCTGCCAGTCTGTATCGACGCAACGAAGACGGCGTTTCAGTGGTGATGAAAGTGGGTGCTGAATTTGATGCGGCAACTGCCTCAAATGACGTAACGGATACAACGGTGCTTCCCGGTGGTATCAGTATCGATGAGTTTGATGAAATGTTGCAGGATGATGACATTCTGCTGACGGAAAAATTATTTCCTGTTGATGGGCGTATGGAGGGTGAAACAAATTTGTTGTCGTGTGTGGCGGTAAAGGTATTGGTGGAAGGCAGGCCGTTCGGATTTTTATGCCTTGCCGATGACCTGGATGTGAGCCGCAATCTTGGTGAAGTGGACCGTGATATTTTACAGTTAATTGCTGACTGGCTGGGTATGGAAATTGCCCGCAAACAGGTAGGTGACAGAGAGCAGCAGCATCTGTCTGATCTGGCCCATGTTACACGTTTGAGCACAATGGGGGAGATGGCATCCGGTTTAGCACATGAGCTGAATCAGCCACTGACTGCAATCGCAAATTATATCCGCGGCTGTCAGCGTCGAATTGATAGGGGTAATCTTGAAGTCACAGAACTTACTGCCATAATGCAGCAGTCAATACATGAGGCAGAAAGAGCCGCTGAGATCATTCGTCGTATGCGTGCATTCGTCAACAAGGAAGATCCACATCATGAGTGTGTTGAAATCAATGAGTTGATTACACGGGTCAGCGGTTTTCTAAGAAGCGAAATGGAAAGAAAATCGATCACTCTGAAACTTTCACTTGTAGATAAACTTCCCATTTTAGTCGTTGATGCCATCCAGATTGAACAGGTACTGCTTAATTTGCTGCGCAATGCCATCGATGCTGTAAGCGCGCCCTGGCAGGGTGAAAAAAAGATCGAAGTAGTCTCTTCTATGGTGCAGGCTGACAGGGTCCACATTGAAGTAAGGGATACCGGTAACGGCTTGCCTGATGGCGAGCGGCAACAGATATTTGATCCATTCTATACCACGAAGGATGAAGGTATGGGCATGGGGCTCTCGATCAGCCGCACCATTATAGAAGCACATGGCGGGACTATGTATACTGATATTTCAGGGCAATACACTATTATTGGACTTGCCTTGCCACAATCTGGAGATGCATGTGAATGAAGAAAACGGAGCCATTGTTTTTATTGTTGATGACGATGCCAGCGTCAGAGACTCCTTGCGCTGGTTGATTGAATCCGTACAGCTGCCGGTGCAGTGTTTTGCTACTGCACAGACGTTTCTGGCGGGTTATAACAATCAACAGACGGGCTGTGTCTTACTGGATGTGCGCATGCCTGGTATCAGTGGCCTTGATCTACAGGAAGAGTTACAGGCGCAGGATTTTGTTCTACCAGTGATTATAATTACAGGGCATGCGGATGTACCAATGGCCGTGCGGGCGTTCAAGTCAGGTGTTTTTGATTTTATCGAGAAGCCATTCAATGACCAGCACCTGATCGATAGAATTCAACAGGCGATAGAAAAAAGTCGCAGCCAGAAAGTAAGTATACAGCGCCGCCAGGATGCCCGTGATCGTCTACAGAAGCTCAGTAGCAGGGAGATACAGGTGCTGGACTGTATAGTCGCTGGGTACTCCAACAAAGCCATGGCTCGTGAGCTGGACATCAGTGTAAAAACCATAGAAACCCACCGTGCCAATCTCATGTCAAAAATAGGCGCCAGCTCTGTCTCTGAACTGGTGCGGACTGCGTTGCTGGCGGACAAAAAATAGTTATAAGGTCACGGCTGTCCCATAACATCCACTGTCACTTTAATACAAATTCGTATCAGACAAACAGCTAAAACATTTTCCTCTCGCCGGGTTCGCAGAGAACGCAGGGAAACCAAAGAAATAACGCTTTTCAATAAAAACAAAGATTTTGATCTCCCCGCGTTCTCTGCGAACCTGGCGAGAGAGTGCTTTTTAGTTTTTTAAGGATTGTCCTGCGTGACACACAGGCATCAGAAGGACTGTTTTCGTGTCTCAAAGCCATTAAACTTCCTTAAAAGCAATGCAATCTATACTTGCTTATCTGTTGAGCTGTCTTTGTGGGACAGCAGTGACGTAAAACCAAAACCGTAAATTGCCTCTTTTTCGGGGTATACCCTGATTCCACTCCCTAATCTACCCAATAGTTTTTCTGCCGGTAGTCGTCTCTAATATCCTGCACCAACAAAGGAGAGACCAATGATAAAATTTAATAAATTATATGTATTTTTCTTAACGCTTGCTGTCACAGTAATGAGTTCATCAGCAATTGCCGCCAAGGATGGCAAGGGCCATGACTATCGCACATTCATGACAGGCGGGGAGGTCAAGTATGGCCAGATAGGGGATTCCTATTCGGCAGACCTGGTGATGTACCTGGCGGGCAATCAGTTTATGGTAGTGGAAGAGCTGATACAGGATTTTCAGAAGAAAAACCCCGATATAAAAACGATCTATGTAGAAACCATACCACCAGGGCAGATTCTTAAAGGACAGATACTAAAGCAGGGGATGATAGATGGCCACAAGACATCCATGACACCGGATTTGTTTGCCAGCGTTAATCTGGGGCACCTGAAAAAACTGAAGGGCAAGGGTAAGATGAAGGATTACATCATCTATACCCATAACAAGCTTGAATTAATGATTGCAAAGGGAAACCCGAAGAATATTTCGGGGCCGAAAGATCTGGGACGGGATGATCTGGTTCAATCTCAACCAAATCCACTCACGGAAGGGATATTCAAGTTTTATGGCTCTCAAATGCTTAAAGACCTTGGTCTGTATGAAAAAGTAACGGGTGGCGCGAAATGCAAAAGTTGTTGGGCTATCCCGGGTAAAACCTGGTTCACTTCACGCCATCATCGTGAAACACCCTATCGTATCGAAAACGGTGAAGCTGATGTTGGTATCGTCTGGGCAACGGAAGTTGTTGAAGGCAAAAAAAGAGGCCGTAATGTGGAAGGTGTGGCGATTCCAGCCCCGTACAATATGGCACATAAGGTGGGTTATGCTATCGGTGCGCTTAGCGAAGGAAGGAATCAGGCAAATGCAAAACGCTTTCTTGACTACCTGGCCACTGATGCGGCACAGGATATCTATGCGAGCTATGGCTTCGGCAAAGCAACAAAAAAAGAATTAACGATTAAGCCGATACCGGCATCAAAAAAATAACCCAACAGCTTATTTGAATATTTTTCTTGGGAGTTTGTGGCGCACTTTTTGGTGCGCCTTTTTTTAGGGTTTTTTCTTTAGGGCTGCCCCATTAATTAATAATCAATAACTCAATTTGCCTTCTGCAGAAACTCCTCCGAGGGCTCTACTTCTTTGTGTACCAGATTATAGTGGCAGGCAATACAGGTCGTTCCATCCTCTATGGCATTGGCATGCTGACGTTGGCCGCGTTTACGTTCCGGTTTGATGGCTTCCATATCATGGCAGCTGCGGCAATTTCGGCTATCATCACTCAGCATTTTTAATCTGACCCGATTTGCGCCTGCAGTACGAAAGCGTTCATAGGCTCCCGGTTCTGAAACGTCTGTTGTCAGGTGAATAAATAATTCTTTAGTGCCATCAATGGCATGCTCCCACAAAGCTGGAACCAGGCGTTCGGAGAGATGGCAGTCGGCACAGCCGGGACGGACACCGCTTGCTGTCATGCCATGGGCTGATTCCTCAAATTCCTTACTCACCGTACTTTCCATTTCATGACAGCTGCCAGCACAAAATTCGTTGCTGGAAAAGCGGGTATTTACACTATCGGCGACAGGGATAAAGAGAATACCAATAATAAATGCCGCAGATACTGAAATCAGCGGGTGGTTTTTAATGGCTTGGGTGATCGCCAATACAGCCGTCTTTAACATTTTCTCTTTTCCCGGCTAATTTACACTCACAGCGGTGATGTCTGCTTTCGCCCCAATACCCAACGTAAGTGGGAAGGAGACGTAATGGAAGCGGGTGGTTACATTGTCATCGTGGATGGACAGACCAACAGTGTAGATGCCACCCACTTTCATGATTTTATCGTCCTCAGGGTGACCGGTATCCAGCTTGCGTCTGAAGACAAGCGTATAGACGCCATTTTCCCAGCGCCCTCTGGCAGAATCATTGTCTCCGGCCGAGCCCTCAGTATTCTTTGTCAAAAGGCGGCCGGGAAGGATATCACCTTCCTTGAACCCTGCATTCGGGTCATAGGCTTTTGCATTGACTTCCCTGATGAGGGCTACGGCCTTCTCAGGGTTTGTAAAGTCTTCTTCTCGCAATGCGATATAGCCGGTTTTTTCCGCGTCAAACATATATTTCGGGATCATTGTTTTTTTGTCCACATTCCAGGAAAACATTTTTTTGCCCTTATCGAACAGGCGATACTCCAGCACATAGCCATCATCGGCCATAGCAACCGGGTTACTGCGTGCTGCCCGCCACTGCATCAGATCAACAAACATTCCACTGGACTTTAGACTGGCAATTTCATCGGCAGTCTTTGTTTTGTCCCAGCTGGCGAGTGTATCTGTCCGGGACAACGGTAGATACTTGCGGACATCTTTTTTGTGCAGGATCTTTCCCAGTAGTGGATGGGCCTTTACCTGCTCTTTAGTCGGCTCGTCGGGCATGTCGCGCAAACCGGTATGACAGGTCAGCCAGCAGCCCTGCGCAGCAAAATTGGGGACGGTTCCATCATCAAGCATGATGGCAAGGCGATCTTCATAAAGTGGTGGCTGACCACCTTTAGTGACTTTGGAGCTGGCCCTGTGGCTGCCATAGAATTTCCAGTCCTTACCGTCATAACGGATCATGTTATGCATTCGGCCTTCACGATTAAGTTGTGACATCCACTGAAAACGTAAATAGAGATAGTTCTTGTCATGGGCGGCCTGCACCAGTAGATCCTTCGTGCCTTGCTTGCCGGGGATGGGTGCAGGTTCCAGCTTTTTCCCCGAGACGATCAGGTTGCCGATATCTTCTTCTTCACCTTCATGACAGGAGACACAACTGTCACCGGCTATGACCTTTTTATTTGCCCTTTTGTGCGCCTTGCTGCGGAGCCATTGGTAGCTGGACTGTCCTGGATAAAATAATTTAATCGTTTTTACGGGTATGTTTGACCAGTTAGCGGGCTCACTGGCCAGGGCGTTGCCAGAAAGGGCTGAAGCGATGAGAGTTGAAGTTACGATTGCAAGTAAACCGTGATTTTGAAGTTTCATATTGAACCCCTCAATTGTTCGACTGTAAGTTCTATAGGTATACCTTAGGACGAATTAATCAACTTGATAACAGACTACCCTGTAAAAGCCATTGAAGACCAGTTTTTTTTGTTTAAGCGTAATTTTTTTATTCCAGTGTGATGCTGCTTTTTGTAACTCTTCGGTCAGATCTTCGCGCCAAAAGCCGTCAAGGAATGGCTCCCAGAAAAGCAACTGTTGTCTTAATGGTGCGAATCGGTATATCCAGTGCTTGTCAGGCAGATAACCATATTCAGTAATAAGTAAACGGCTACCCGGTGTCAAAACCCTTAAAGTCTCCAGTAAAACATTTTTTCGTGCCCTGGCAGGGAGTTCATGCATCAGGAAGAATATCAATACAGTTGAAAAGCTGTCGTTGGAAAATGCGAGATTCTCAGCGTTCATCCGTGTGGCGATCAGATGGTCTTGTTCTGCTGGTTTAAGTTTTCGCAGACTTGCCTGAAGCTGTTCCTGGCAGACATCAACGATATACAGCGCGTCATTATGTCGCGTTTTGACAAGTTTGGGGGTTAATTTTCCGTAGACACAGGTTAGCTGCAGTAGTCTGCCAGCAAGGTGGCCGTCGAGCTGCTTGAGGGTCTGGTCGAGCAAACGTTGATATTGACCAAACAAAATACAGTTAATGATGGGCTGGTGGTCAAAAAACCAGATTGCGGGTTTCCATAAATAGGCCCACCAGTAATGGCGTGCCAGGTATTCCGGTGCACCATCTAAAAAATAGCGCCAGATGCTGAATCGGTGTTTCATGTCACTAAGAGTAACTGAAAAAAAGTAAAAAGTTTAAAGTTTAAAATTTAAAGCATAAAGGGTTATAGTGAATTCTTTCAACTTTTAACTTTCAACTTTCAACTGATCTTCTATTCACCGTGCATCGCCGTCGTACCGAAGCCTTACCAAAACACACACAATACCGCCAGATATTCAAGCTCCTGATCCCGTATGTCTGGCGCTATAAGTGGCGCGCCCTGCTGGCGCTGTTGCTGCTGATCAGTGCAAAAATTGCCAATGTAGGCGTACCGATAATCCTTAAAGATGTGGTGGACAGTCTCGATGCCAGGCAGGCGGTGCTGGTTGTGCCTGCCTTTCTGCTGCTTGCTTACGGTACTCTCAGGTTTTTAACTGTATTATTTGGTGAGTTGCGCGATGTGGTGTTTGCGCGTGTTATCCAGAGTACCATGCGCAGTATCGCCCTGGAGGTATTCAGTCATCTCCACAGGTTGTCGCTACGGTTTCATCTTGATCGTCAAACGGGTGGACTGTCTCGCGACATAGAGCGGGGCGTGTCGGGTATCCGATTCCTGATGAACTTCATGCTGTTTAATATCCTGCCTACCCTGTTTGAAATTGGTCTGGTTGTCGCTATTCTTCTGCACCGTTTCGATGCGCGATTTGGGCTGGTCGTTCTTGTCACGCTATCTATTTATATCGGGTTGACCTTATTAATTACAGAATGGCGCATGGGGTTTCGGCGCAAGATGAACCAGATGGATTCGAAGGCCAATACCTCGGCGATTGATAGTCTGATCAACTATGAAACGGTCAAATACTTTAACAATGAAGAATATGAGTTGCATCGCTATGATATTTCGATGCAGCAATGGGAAAAAGCGGCGGTACGCAGCACGACATCCCTGAGTCTGCTGAATTCCATACAGGGGCTGGTAATCGCAATGGGAGTGACGGCGATGATGTTGATGGCCGCCGATGAGGTATCCAAAGGGAGGATGACAGTTGGTGACCTCGTCATGGTGAATGCCTTTTTGCTGCAGCTCTTTATTCCGCTGAATTTTCTTGGTTTTGTATATCGGGAAATCCGTCACTCGTTGGCCGATATGGAGCGTATGTTCAATCTGCTGAAAACACCGGCTGAAGTGGAAGACAGGGACGATGCCAATGATCTTGTGCTTAGCCAAGCCAGCGTTTCGTTTGAAAATGTCAGTTTCTCCTATGATAAGCGTCGGCAGGTACTGAAAGCAGTCACATTTGAAATACCGGCAGGTAAGACCGTCGCAGTCGTCGGTCATAGTGGTGCCGGTAAGTCGACCCTTTCGCGACTGCTCTATCGGTTCTACGATGTTACCGATGGTGCGATTTTAATTGACAAACAAAACATCCGTGACGTATCACAACTGAGCGTACGCAGTGCCATTGGTGTGGTTCCCCAGGATACCGTGCTGTTCAATGACAGCATATTTTTCAATATTGCTTATGGGCGTCCGGATGCGTCGCGAGAAGAGGTAATCCAGGCAGCAAAACACGCCCATATCCATGAATTTATTGAAACTCTGCCGGATGCTTATGAGACGATGGTCGGTGAACGTGGACTGAAGCTGTCTGGCGGCGAGAAACAGCGTGTGGCAATCGCAAGAACCATACTTAAGGCACCAGCAATACTCGTTTTCGATGAGGCAACTTCCGCACTGGATAGCGCCACCGAGAAAAATATCCAGGCAGAACTGGACGCCATATCAGCCAATACTACAACGCTGATAATTGCCCATAGATTATCCACAGTACAGCATGCAGACCAGATTCTGGTGATGAAAAACGGACAGATTATCGAGCGTGGCAGGCATGCTGAATTACTTGCTAAGGATGGCATCTATAGTCACATGTGGGCTTTGCAGAAAGAAGTGAAAACAAATCGCAGGCCGTAAGAAACATTTGGGGTCAGGTCTATATTTTATACTAAAAGTATAAAATATAGACCTGACCCCAAATGTTTTGTAATTGTGCAATAAAAGTGCTCCAATGTGCGATTGATTTCCTGTCAAAAACCTCCAAGATATACTTCCGAGGAGCTTTGTATGATGTTTCAGAAAATATTTGTGGCTTTCCTGCTGACAGCTGTCGTTGTTGCCGGTAGCTATATTGAATTGCTCAGTGCTAATGAAGATTACCGTTATCCACCCATGGGTGAGAGAGCGAATACTGTGCCACCACCCCCGGGTCCAGTATATAATCGCGGCCACCCGCAAAATTACCCGCCACAATATTCCCGGCCAGTACGGCCGCACTATCCACCACAAATGGGAGGCTATGGCAGGTCGGCACCCTACGGTCGACCAGCTCCATATGCCGGTGGCACACCTTATGGGCCGGGTGGATATTATCCGGGGCCTTATGGTGCCAGACCAGGGCCGTGGAATAATGGTGGCTGGAATCGTGGCCCCTGGGGCAGTAATCGTGGTTTCGGCAACCGGTTCGGTGGCAACCGAGGGCCGTATGGAAATAACAGTCCTTTCGGTAATATGTTTGGTGGCAGTCGAAACGGTATCTGGGGCATGCATCCGGATGAATGGATGAATGCCAATCCAGAAGATGGTTTTTCCTATATGTGGGATGATATGATCAATGCCCCCAGTGAAATGGGTGAGATGCCCGGTGGCTGGAGTGCCCCATCTGTTAGTGTGCCGAATCCTGTCGATATCGGCAGTGAGTTTAGACGAGAAGCACCTAATTTGATGCGTGAGGTTCCTGATATGATTAATGTTAGGTAGGCTGGATTTTGTTTTGTGCTGACGTATGGGTGAGTTTTATTCCTTTATTATTTACTTACCCGGATAAATCTGTGCAAAAGAATGAAAAAGAACAAACGAGTTCACGAAAAATCCAGCTGTGTGTTAGCACAATGATATAAAAAATCAATGCGCTAGCCTAAGACAAAAGTGAAATTATCAATAAAAAATGTCATGGTAACAGCAGTGATTATACTTGCCGCATCTGCTCTCTATCTTTATACGCAAGCAGCAAAAATGCCTGCCCCCAGCTGGCATATGATCAATGTCAATTCAGGAAAGCTACAGGGCGATGCAAATCTTCTTATTGTCGGTGACGAAACAGTGATGATTGATGCCGGTTATGCAAGTGAGGCCAGGATCGCCGTCATCCCTTATTTAAAGAAACTGGGAATCAAAAAAATCGACCATTTTTTTATTACACACCCTCACAGGGATCATTACGAAGGGTTGGCAGTAATTCTGGGTGCTGGCATCCCAATCAAAAACCTTTATTATAAAGTTCCGGCTTCTGATATCAAAGACTGCTGCTATAACAAAACTGATTTCCTGAAGTTCATCCGCTACGCAGAAGAACGGGGTGCAAAACTTATTCAGCCGCAAACCGGTTTCAAGCTGAGCTTGCCGGAGGGGTCTACACTGGAGCTGCTGCATGCTCAGGAAGGCAATCTTCCTGATGTAAAATTTGATGTGAATGACATGTCCATGATTATGAAATGGTACGTCAATGGATCAACTGTTCTTTTCCCAGGGGACCTGAATATGAAGCTTGGCAGTATATTATCTGGGGATAAGCGTATGCGGTCAGATTTCCTGAAAATGCCACATCATGGTGCGGAAAGCCTTGCACCGAATGCTTTTTTTGACACGGTTAAACCCTCTGCTGTCCTGGTGCCTGGTCCGGACTGGGTCTGGTGCAGTGAGCGTGGAGCACGGCCGGGAAAATGGACAATAACGAGAAAAGTGCCGACCTGGGTGAATGGAATAAATGGCAACATAAAGGTTGAGTTTAATCGGGATGGTGCCATGATAACACCCGAAAGAACGGATGGCAGATGTAAACTTAGAGCATTTGGCGTAATGTTGATCAAAAATGAAAATCGTTTAACGCTCAATTAATTGGGCAGCAGGGTGGTTTACTTGTCTGAAATATCTATGGACCTTCAAACAAAAAAGGAGAAAGAGAATGTACAAGTATGTATTAGGTGTTATTTTTCTGGTGTTAACTTTGCCCGCATCCGCTGATAATGGTCTGGTAAAGATCAAGAGTGCCAATGATGTAACGACTACGTCTAATAAGCTGGTCAAAGCGCTGAAAAGCAAGGGTATGACAGTGTTTGATGTTATTGATCATGCCAAGGGTGCTGCGGGCGTTGGTATCGAGCTGCCACCAACCACGCTGGTGATCTTTGGTAATCCAAAAGTTGGCACACTGCTGATGAAATGTTCCCGCACAGCGGCCATTGATCTCCCGCAGAAGATGCTGATCTGGAGCGATGAGTCAGGGCAAACCTGGCTGGCTTACAATGATCCGGTCTACATGGCTAAGAGACATGGAATTTCTGCTTGTGGTGAAGTGATTAAGAAGATCACCGGGGTATTGGGTAAGTTTTCGAGCGTTGCAACGGCACCGTAACCCCAGGTTAAAGGGAAAATAAAGTTTGAGGAAACTCTGAATTATTCGTCATGGTGAGGAACGCAGTGATGAAGCAATCTCCAGGTACTTGATGACATAGCATGAGATTGCCGCGCCTCAGTGCTCGTGACCGCAGGGATGCCGCCGCTATCTTGCAGGAAATGCCCTTAAGCTTTAGCCTGATGTTATGGTATGCCTCGAATCTATCTTTTCAATAAGCCCTTCGGTGTACTGACGCAGTTTACTGATGCCGATAATCGGCCGGTACTGGCTGATTATATTAATGTGCCCGCTATCTATCCCGCCGGTCGCCTCGATAAGGGCTCAGAAGGACTTCTATTGCTGACGGATGATGGCAAACTGCAACAGGCGGTCTCCGACCCGGCATTCAAATTGACCAAGACCTACTACGCACAGGTGGAGGGGATCCCCGATGATCGCGCACTTGAAAAACTACGCACCGGGATTAACCTAAGGGACGGCATGACCAGGCCCGCAAAGGTAGCCAGAATTGAAGGTGAGCCACCGGGCCTGTGGCCGAGAACACCGCCTGTAAGGGTTCGCAAAAGTATTCCGGATTGCTGGTTGGAAATTATCATCAGTGAAGGTCGCAATCGCCAGATAAGGCGTATGACTGCCGCTGTAGGTAATCCAACACTGCGACTGATCCGCTATGCCATTGGTGACTTCAGGCTTGATCGATTATTACCGGGTGATCTCAAACGTCTTCCCGATGAGACGGTGAAAATTTTTACGTCTTCTTTACCGATGTATGACAGGGGAAAATCGTAATGCGTGAAGTGTTGTTTAATGCCTCCGTCCTTCCGGGCCGTTCCACTCCGTAATTAGATCATCAAACCGACGAATGCTGATCAACAAATGTTTGGCATTAATTCCAGCTTCTTTGAAATAATATTCTGCAATGGAATGAATATCGCTCTTTTTTGGGATGCTATCACGGGTCTGTATCACTTGATGCCAGCGTGGCAGAAAAACCCATTGTAGCCACTGTGGTAAACGCAGGGTGTCATAGCAAAAGGGCATCTGGCTTTGTAAATCATGAATAGGAGGTTGCTCTTCTTCCCATAAGCCGAGTGACTGCAATTCCCCTTCTATATGCTTAAGTGTGTGTTCCAGGCGTTTCATGGCTGGTAGTGTCAAGTGTCCCGTACCAGGTGTCAAGGCTGAAACCAAAAAGCTTTTTACCACAGAAGTTACGGAGGGATACGGAGATATTTATCTTTCACATAGGAGATTGCCCCGTTACCTCGTTCCTCGCAATGACGAATAAATCAGAGGTTCCCTGTATGATGTTTTCTTTGCCTTCTTCTCTGTCTTTTGTGGTTAAGGTCTTTGGTTTTGGTTGCGCTCTAGAAACTAAAGCTACTTGACCGATTGTATCTGTGTTGATAGTCTGCGCTTTCGTTCGGCAGGATTAGCCGGATATTTTCAATCAATCATATGGAGATGAATCATGAATAGACCTACCTTAGCTTCAAACTCATCCGCAATTCGCAAGACTGTACTCGTTTTGGCAGCAACAGGACTGATTTCAATTAGTCAGCTTTCATCTGCAACGGGGACATGTAAGGGCCTGCAACAGGACGCCTGCAGCGGTGACAATAGTTGCAGCTGGATCAAAAGTTACACCACCAAAAAAGGCAAAGCGATCAATGCCTATTGTCGAAACAAGTCCAAGCCTGGCTCTAAAAAGACCCTCCCTGACAGCAGTTCTACTCCTAAGGGAGATAAGAAAGGCTGAAAAACCTTAGTGCCTAAAACAGGTTAATTCTCGTGGGGTTTGCGGGGTGTGCAGGAAGGCCAAATGCTTTATTTATTGTAAAATATTGCAGGGTTTTTTGGTTTTCTGCGACCCCTACAAACTCTGCGAGAAAATCAGATTTCAGTAAAACCAGCGAGGGGGAGCCGCGACCGAACATTGAATACAGAACACTGTGAACGCCTCTTTCATTTCTTGACACTTGAGACTTGAAGCTTGACACTTCGTATCATGTATATCCCCCACGAAAATGGCAGTGCTTTGCGAATAGTGCTGGGTCTGGCAAGCTTTGTCATTATTGTAGCGGGTATGAAAGCGGCGGCGGCAATCATTGTCCCCTTTCTGCTATCTGCCTTTATAGCAATAATCTGCGCGCCGGCAATTAACTCGCTGAAAAGTCGGGGCATGCCAATGTGGTTGGCGCTGACTATCGTGGTCATCCTGATCGGTCTTGCAGGGACTATTTTTATATCTATTATTGGTGGTTCCATTCATCAATTTTCCACCCAGCTACCCGAATACCAAAGCAGACTTCAAGATGATATTAGCAATCTGTCAGTTTGGCTAAATGCCCGAGGCATCTCCTGGTTTGACGAGGAGGTGAGGCAATACATCAACCCCAGTGTTGCATTCAGTTTTATGGGAAAAGTTTTTAATGGGCTGGGCAATTTGCTGGCAAACGGATTTTTGATATTTCTGACTGTGATGTTTTTACTCTTTGAGGGAGTGGCCATCAAAAACAAGATACAGATAATTACAGGTAATGTCGAAGATACACATACTCAACAGATCACCGGCTTCCTGGAAAGTGTCAACAAATATATGGCCATCAAAAGTCTGACCAGCCTGGCTACCGGTGTACTTATCTTTTTCTGGTTGTGGGTGCTCGATGTTGAGTACGCATTATTATGGGGGCTGATGGCCTTTTTGCTCAATTTTATTCCCAATATCGGTTCCATCATCGCTGCGGTTCCTGCTGTTTTGCTGGCATTTGTTACAGCCGGTCCTTTGATTGCTCTTTGGGTGATCGCCGGTTATTTACTGGTTAATGTATTGGTTGGAAACATTATAGAACCGAAGTTTCTTGGTGATCGACTGGGGCTTTCTACTTTGGTGGTATTCCTTTCACTTGTTTTTTGGGGCTGGGTATTGGGTACGACAGGGATGTTTTTGTCTGTACCCCTGACGATGGTGATTAAGCTGGGCCTGGAATCACGTTCTGAGACAAAGTGGATCGCAGTATTGCTGGGTTCGGCAAAACCGGCTGAAACCCAGGTTAAAGTTTAAGGAACCTCTGATTAATTCTGGACGAAGTAGATTACGATCTAAAATATTCAGATTTGAGGCGGAAATCGCACGTAATAGCTGGCTATTGCGNTAATAGCTGGCTATTGCGAAGGTTTCCAACGAAAAAGCTGGATATTTTAGGCGTAAGATACGAGTTCATGAATTAATCAGAGGTTCCTTAAGCTTCAAATGCGTAAACCGCTCTATTGTGATCTGTTTACACTTTCATCCTCTCTCTTCCTTCCGTCTTTGATTTTTTCCCTCTTCCCTTTCATTCCGAATTTAACCTGACCGGCAACCTCCGTGCCCCCCACGTCCCGGGTGGCCCATCAAATACACCCGGAATTTGTGTGCCGCAGCTTTGACAATGCCCACTTGCATCAAGATGCCAGTCACCCAGCTGATACTGATTTCGATCTATCACTTTTACACCACAATGATGACAATAGGTGCTGCCACCAGCGGTGTCGCTGATATTACCGGTATAGGCATAATGTACCCCATTTTCCATCGCTATACGCCGTGCCTTCCTGAGGGTCAGTTCGGGTGTGGCAGGAATATCATTCATCTTCCAATCTGGGTGAAAAGCAGAAAAATGCATGGGGACATTATGGCCCAGATGCTCGACCACCCATTTGGTCATCCGGTCGATTTCCTCATCGGAATCATTCTTGCCCGGGATTAGCAGATTGGTTATTTCCAGCCATGTGTTGGTGTGATGCTTGACGTATTCGAGTGTCTCCAGAATTTTTTCCAGTTCAGCACCGCACAGGCTTTTATAGAAGCTGTTTGTGAAAGCCTTGAGGTCTATATTGGCGGCATCCATATATCGGAAGAACTCAGCACGTGGTTCAGGCAGGATGTAGCCTGCTGTGACAGCAACCGTCTGTATGCCCAGTTCATGACAGGCCTGTGCGATATCAATGGCATACTCATGAAAAATAACCGGGTCGTTATAAGTGAAAGCGACGCTGCGGCAACCCAGTTGCTGTGCCGCCTGGGCAATTCTTTCTGGTGAGGCGGCATCGGCCAGGGTGTCCATTTCGCGGGACTTGCTCATATCCCAGTTCTGGCAGAACTTACAGGTCAGATTACAGCCGGCAGTGCCAAAGGAAAGCACGCTGGTACCGGGCAGAAAGTGATTAAGGGGTTTTTTCTCGATCGGGTCTACACAAAAACCACTTGAGCGCCCATAGGTGGTCAATACGATGGCATCATTTTTCCTTGCACGAACAAAGCACAGGCCACGCTGGCCCTCTTTCAGACGGCATAAATGCGGGCACAGGTCGCATTGTATTCGACCGTCGTCTGTTTTGTGCCAGTAGCGGGTTGGGTGAAGGCTACTGGGGATGGTGTTTGTCTCGCTCATTGCATTTTCCGATTTCATATCTACCAGATAGTGTTTTATGGGGTTAATACAATACCCTTAAAAACAAAAAGAGCCAGGACATTAAACGAAATCACATTGCCCCCCCGCACCCAGATGATACAATGACACTCTGCATCCACTACCAATAAATCGCGGGAAGTGAATTATGCTCACAAGAGAACCTGCAGTCGCCGGCACTTTTTATCCCGCTGACTCTGAAGTACTCCAGCAAACGGTAAGCGGGCTACTGGGGGAGGCGGAAGCTAAGAATGACTCATCGGCCTCGATTAAGGCGATGATTGTTCCGCACGCAGGGTATATTTATTCGGGTGAGCTGGCCGCCCAGGCTTATGCTTCTTTAAATGTAGCCAGCGAGAAAATCAAAACTGTTGTCTTGCTCGGCCCTGCACATAAGGTTTATTTCCGTGGGCTTGCCGCCCCCGTAGCCGATGAATTCAAGACGCCTTTGGGTGAGGTCCCGATTGACCAAAATGCAATCGAGGCCCTATTGGAAAAATTTCCGTTTGTTCAGCGTTTGTCGCAGGCACACCGTGATGAACACAGTCTAGAGGTGCAACTGCCTTTTCTGCAGGAGGTGTTGAAAGATTTTTGTCTGATTCCATTGGTGGTCGGTGATTCACGGCCAGACCAGGTAGACAAAGTGATTGATTATTTATGGGGCGATGAAAGCACATTGCTTGTCATTAGTTCTGATCTGAGTCATTTTCATGATTATCCTACGGCACAGTCCATGGACGGCCAGACGGCGAATGCGATCGAAACCCTGCAGCCACAAATATTGAGCGGAGAGTTTGCCTGTGGTTTCCTGCCCGTTTCGGGGCTGATTTTGGCTGCCCGTCGGCGACAGATGTGGCCTGAGCGGGTGGGACTGTGTAATTCTGGCGATACGGCCGGTGACAAAAGCAGGGTGGTTGGTTATGGTGCGTGGCTGTTTCGGGAGAGACCTGTTCAACAACAGGTGTTGTCAGATGAACAAAAAGACAGCCTGAAAAAACTGTCCCTGGCATCAATCCGTCACGGGTTGGAGACGGGGGAACCACTTTCTGTGGATGCCTACATCGATGAAAAGGGTAACGGGGAAAAACTGCCTGATTATCAGGCGGCTACGTTTGTCACACTGAAGAAGAATGGACAGCTGCGAGGGTGTATCGGTAGCCTCTCTGCTTATCGGTCCTTGCCTGAAGATGTCGCCGAAAATGCCTTTGCCGCTGCATTTCGTGATCATCGATTTACTCCGTTAACGGAGGATGAGCTGGATGAAATCGAGATATCTATCTCGGTATTGACAGCACCAGAGCTGATGGTGTTCACCTCTGAACAGGATTTGATTTCTCAGCTGCAACCATTTGTAGATGGTATAATACTAACGGAAGGTGGAAACCGGGGGACGTTTCTACCGTCGGTGTGGGAAAATTACCCGGAACCCGCGTCATTTTTGTCGCACCTGAAACTGAAAGCGGGTCTGCCCGCTGATTACTGGTCAGGTACTATGAAAATAGAGCGATATAAAACCATTTCCTGGTAGACAATAACGTCTATCAGGTGATCCTGAAGAAGGACTATGGCCTTATCAAAAAAAATAGATCATCGTGTGGTACCGATAAAGGACTTTTCATCCTGTGCGTACTGTTCCGTAAGGCAACTGTGCTTACCTGTTTCTGTCGCCAAAAAGGAAATCAATATAATCGATGAGCTGGTTGCCAGTCGACCACTGCTGAAAAAAGGTGATTATCTTTTTCATTCCGCTGATAAATTCCAGTCGCTTTTTGCTATTAAATCAGGTGCCATCAAAACCTATGGCAACACGCGTGACGGGCGGGAGCAGATTACCGGTTTCCATTTTGCTGGTGAGCTGATCGGTCTCGATGCTATTGGTAACAATACGCACAATTGCAATGCGGTCACTCTGGAAAAGACAGTGGTGTGTGAATTACCCTACAAAAATATTGAAAGTATTAACCTGCTAATTCCCGGGGTACAACGGGAAATCACTCGCCTGATGAGCCTGGAAATACATAATGATGAGGAAATGCTAATGGCCATCGGCAGCATGCGTGCTGAACAGCGGGTGGCTTGTTTTTTATTCAGTCTGTACCGGCGCCTGATGTTGAGAAATAAACAAAAGAGTATATTCAGGTTGCCGATGACACGTGAAGAAATCGGCAACTACCTTGGATTGTCACTGGAAACCGTCAGTCGCCGTATGAGCAGTTTGCACGAAGAGGGCATTATAGAAGTAGAAAATCGATTGATTAAACTGGAAAACATCGACAAATTACAGGCGCTTTGTAGCTGAACAGGAAGGGCAGGCAAGGCTATTCCCCTCGAAGAGAATTGAACAATATTGAACAAAAGTGATCATTTTGTAGTTCCTGCACCTCCCCGACTGGATCGTACCGTTATTGACGAGTGGTTGGCACAATTTCCGGATTTAAACGCCCTGGATGATCCGGTTTGGCAAAAAGTGCTGGATTCAGCACGTCCGGTAGAGATTTCGGCGGGCACGACACTGTTTCGCGATGGTGACGGTTGTCAGAATTATATGTTTGTCATTGAGGGCTCTGTCAGGGTCCAGAAAATGGCAGAAAATGGCCGCGAAATCGTACTTTACAGGGTCAACGCTGGCGAGGCCTGTATACTGACAACCTCCTGCTTGCTCAGCCACCAGCGCTATCCTGCTGAAGGTATAACAGAAACGGATATACGGGCCATTAGTATCCCGGTCGCCCGTTTTGATGAAGGGGTAGCCGGATCCTCGGGGTTCCGCGCCTTCGTATTCTCCAGTTATGGTCGACGTATCGCCGATTTAATACTGCTGGTAGAAGATGTTGCCTTCGGGCGCATGGACATTCGGCTGGGGCAGTATCTGTTGGATACGGTAGATGAGGAGGGTAATGTGGCCGGGACTCATCAGGCAATGGCGGCTGAACTCGGTACCGCACGGGAAGTCGTCAGTCGCCAGCTGAAGGAATTTGAGCGCCGCGGCTGGTTAAAGCTGGGACGGGGTGTGATAAAAGTTTCTGATCCAGCGGCCCTCAGGAAACACCTGTCTACGCCCTTCTGAGCGCCTGTCGGAATTAGGTGATCGGGAGCGAAGAAAAATCTACTCATGGTGAGCCATGCCTCCATAACACACCGTCGTCTCTTTTGTGACCTAGTCACATACGGGTGCCTGTAGCTTTGCGATAATTGGAACCCTGCTTCAGGGCTGTAAGACCTTTTCAGCAGAAATGACCCCACATTCTCCCAGGAATGTATTCAAAATTTTTCAGGAGTAATGAATATGACTATCGATAGACTGGTTTTTGCCTTTGCAGGCGCAGTGGTTCTTATTAGTATCATATTAACCCAGTATCACAACCCAAATTGGGTGTGGTTAACGGTGTTTGTTGGTGCAAATCTGTTTCAATCAGCATTTACTCGCTTCTGTCCATTGGCTACAATACTGAAAGCAATAGGCGCCAAGCCTGGAAATGCTTTCTGAATTCTTAATGAATATTTGGGCCGGAGGCCGGAGGAAGGTGTCGCATGCGACACCTTTTTTCATTTCTGTACTTTTTTTCTACATCGCGGTGAGAGGAACATATAGATGACAACGATTAATATCAGCAACATGAAGTGTAGTGGCTGCGTTACCAATGCGAAAAAAGCACTGGAAGACCTGCCTGGACTGGAGAGTGTAGAGGTTGATCTCCAGGAGGCTAACGCCGTGTTGACTGGGAATTTTAACCTTGACGATGCATTGCAGCGTTTGACTGAGGCCGGCTACCCGGCAGAGAGAGCGGATTAATGTCTGAAGAAAGTTATCGCCTGTCAGTGACTGGCATGTCATGCGCCGGTTGTGTCGGTGCAGTTGAGGGTGCTCTGTCTGCGGTACCGGGTGTTGCGCAGGCTTCAGTTAATTTTGCAGAACACACAGCCAGCTATACAGGCGAGGCCTTGGTAGAGGATGTTGTTGAGGCCATTAAAGCTGCGGGCTACGGTGCTGCGGTCATGCGCGGCGTTGCCGATGAAGAGGAGAAAGAGGCCGCTGAGCTAGACTTTTACCACAGCCTGTTGAAGAAGACGGTGGTGGCAGGCGTCGTTGGTTTCCCTTTATTTCTGGCTGGCCTGCTCGACTGGCTGCCGCCGGTTACCACATCGGGCGGACAGATTTTCTGGATAATCACCGGCCTGGTGACGCTGGCTGTTTTTATCTATTCAGGGGGCCACTTTTTTTCCGGTGCACTGAGTACCCTCCGCCACCATAATGCCAATATGGATACCCTGATCGCTCTGGGTACCGGGTCGGCCTGGTTATTTTCGATGGCAGTTGTACTGTTTCCCAACATTGTTCCCAGCATGGCACAGCATGCCTATTTTGAGGCTGCGCTGGTGATTATCTCGCTGGTGAATCTTGGTAATGCACTGGAGATGCGTGCCAGAGGCAAAACTTCTGAGGCGATCAAACGTTTAATTGGCATGCAACCCCGTACGGCACGTGTTGTTCGAGACGGCAAAGAAATCGATATCCCCATCAATGATGTCGGTCTGGATGAGACCGTGCGTGTTCGTCCCGGTGAAAAAATTCCAGTCGATGGTGAGATTATCGAAGGCAGTTCTACCATTGATGAGTCGATGCTGACAGGGGAGCCGATGCCAGTTTCCCGCAAAATCGGTGACACCGTCATTGGCGGTACATTGAATAAAAGTGGCAGTTTTTTGTTCAAGGCCAGCCACATAGGCAGTGAAACTGTGCTTGCCCGGATCATTGAGCTGGTCAGGGATGCGCAGAATACGAAACCGGCCATAGGTCGCCTGGTTGATCGTATTGCTGGCCTTTTTGTTCCTACAGTCCTGATCATTGCTATAGTGACATTTCTTATATGGTTCGACATCGGTCCCGACCCAAGACTGGCCTACGCTCTGGTTACTATGATGACTATACTTATCATAGCCTGTCCCTGTGCACTGGGTCTGGCCACGCCTATTTCGATTATGGCCGGCATTGGTAAGGCTGCTGAGAATGGTATATTGATACGCAATGGTGAGGCGCTGCAGCTGGCGGGGAAGCTGACGGTTGTGGTGCTTGATAAGACCGGCACGATCACAGAAGGCAGGCCGGAAGTCAGTACAATCCATGTGTTAGCTGCAAGAGATGAGCAGGAGCTGTTGTCTCTTGCTGCCGGTATGGAAAAGCAGTCTGAACACCCGCTAGCAGAAGCCGTCATGGAAGCAGCAAAAAAACAGGGCGTTCCTGTTTTCGATGTTGAGCAATTTGAGGCAGTGTCGGGACAGGGGGTAATGGCGATTTACCAGGGCGAAAAAGTACTGCTCGGTAATGAGCGCTTCATGCGAGAGCATGCAGTGGATGTTGGTGTGCTGAACGAATTGCTGGCAAAGTCTGACAACCCTACTGCAACACCTGTATTGCTGGCACATGCTGGCGTTCTTGCAGGTGTGCTGCTAATTGAAGATCAGATCAAGCAGGATTCTGCAGCCACTATTCAGGCGCTGCATAAGCTCAAAATTCGCACGGTCATGTTAAGTGGCGATCGACGGGCATCGGCCGAAGCTATTGCAGCTATCGTCGGCATTGATGAAGTCGTTGCCGAAGTGATGCCAGAGGAAAAGGAGCAGCTAATCCGTAAATTACAGGCTGAAGGTGAAAAGGTCGGCATGGTCGGCGATGGTCTGAATGATGCGCCCTCGCTGGCCCGCGCCGATGTCGGTTTTGCCGTCGGTAGTGGCACGGATGTGGCCATAGAAAGCGCCGACATCACACTGATGGGTGGCTCTATCCGTGGTGTGCCGACGGCCATAGAGCTATCCCGTGCAACAGTAAAGAATATCTGGCAAAATTTGTTTGGCGCTTTTGTCTACAATACGGTCGGTATTCCCGTTGCTGCAGGTATACTCTATCCGGTCAGCGGCCTGCTACTTAATCCTATCCTGGCCGGTGCGGCGATGGCGATGTCATCAGTAACCGTTGTTACAAATGCCAACCGCCTACGTTTTTGGAAACCGGGGAAATAACAATGACACTTTTAGTGAATATTGCTGGATTGTTTGTGATCACGTTGGTTGTCTGGTGGTTCTGGTTGGGTAAGTCATGATGCTGTCGGCTTTTTGATGTGCCTTATCACCACTGAGAGGGGACTGGGCTTTCGGGAGTTTTTGGACTTAAATTTACAGTCGCAGCATTCAGTGATGGCTACGGTATCGAGTTCATGGAATTTATTTTGCGTATAGTGACATCCTTTTATTCTCTGTGACCCCCGTGTTTCCTGGTAAATGGTTTTCTTGAGGTTATGAAATGAGTTGGTGGGGAAAACTGGTCGGCGGTACCTTTGGTTTTATGGTCGGTGGGCCGCTGGGTGCATTGATTGGTGCGGCGATTGGTCATAATTTTGACTCAGGCCTGAATCTTCAGGCCAGCGGCTCACCGGGTGATCAGGAGCGTGTACAAACTGCTTTTTTCACCGCAACATTTTCCGTCATGGGCCATATTGCGAAGGCGGATGGCCATGTCTCAAAAGATGAAATTGCCAATGCCCGACAGGTGATGTCATCAATGGGACTGGATGCAGAAATGCAGAAGGTGGCCATAAACCTGTTCCAACAGGGCAAGGCCAGCGACTTCCCCCTTGATACTATTCTCGAACAGTTTCGCCGGGAATGTCATCGTCGCCAGCATCTAATTCGCCTCTTTATAGAGATCCAGTTACAGGCTGCCTATGCCGACGGTGTGATGCACCCGAAAGAGCGTGCCCTGTTGTTGCACATCTGTCGTCGCCTGGGGATATCTCCGGACGAGTTTGATGTGCTGGCAGGTGCAGCCGGTGCCGAAAGAAACTATGGCGGTGTTGCTGGCCGCAACCGTATGAGCCTGGACGACGCTTATGCCATACTCGAAATTGATCGTAGCAGCAATGACCGTGAGGTCAAAAAGGCCTATCGCAGAATGATGTCGCGTCATCACCCGGATAAACTGGTTGCCAAGGGGTTGCCGCAAGAGATGATGAAACTGGCGACAGAAAAAACACAGGAGATCCAGGCCGCCTACGAAGTGATAAAAAAGTCACGATAGATCCTGCTTAACCTTTTCCCTATATTTTCCCCTGTAATCTGCTTCCGCTGGAAGGCCCTATGGTTCTCGCTGAATTTGAAAACTATGCACTGAACATATCAGTGACAATTTTTATCCTATGGATGGTGTTGATTATCTGGAAATTAGGAAAGGAATCAGGGGGTGGTAAATGGGCCTATATTATTTTATCCCTTGCGCTCGGGCTTGGTTTTGTCGGATTTATTGCGAAGATTATATTGGTTGAATTTGTGCTGGATATTAAATGACGGCGTAGTTTTCGGTGTTCAGTGTTCAGTTTTAAGGGGAATGGGGGCGCGCCTCCCACAAAGTTTCACATATACTACTGAACACTGAACACTGAACACTGAACACTGAACACTGAACCCATGTCATCTCATCCAACATCCGAAAGTATTAATACGACTATCAGTGCTGAAGAGCTGCATCGCATAGAAGAAATGGCGGCACAGATTTCCTGTCCGCTACCCATCAGTGAGAATGAAAAGGCAGACCTGATGGCTGAAATTTCCAGGTTGCTGACCCAGCAGGACGCAGTCCTGGTGGCACATTATTATGTCGATGATAATCTGCAGGAGCTGGCGCTAAAAACGGGTGGTCATGTAGCCGACTCGTTAGAGATGGCTCGTTTTGGTCATGATCACCCGGCACAAACACTGATCGTTGCCGGTGTGCGCTTCATGGGCGAAACAGCCAAGATACTTAACCCGGAAAAGCGGGTACTGATGGTTGATGATGAGGCCACATGCTCACTTGATCTGTCCTGTCCGATTGACCGGTTTAGCCAGTTCTGTGATACATACCCTGACCGTAAGGTAGTGGTGTATGCAAATACCAGTGCTGAAATCAAGGCACGATCTGACTGGGTTGTTACATCCGGCATTGCGCTGGATATCGTGCGTCATCTGCGTGATCAGGGAGAGAAAATTATCTGGGCGCCGGATCGCCATCTGGGTGATTATATTCAGCATCAGACGGGTGCAGATATGTTGTTGTGGGGGGGCGTCTGTGTGGTGCATGACGAGTTTCGCAGTACGGAGTTGCAGCAGATGATGAAACGGTATCCGGACGCCAGGGTGTTGGTACATCCTGAAGCCCCGCGTTCAATCATAAAATTGGCCGATGTGGTCGGTTCAACGACTATGTTGATCAATGCAGTGCAGCAGAGTGATGCAAAACGCTTTATCGTCGCCACGGACCGTGGCATCTTTTACAAAATGCGTTCTGTTGCCAGTGATAAGGAACTTTTCGAGGCCCCCACCGCAGGGGAAGGGGCCAGCTGTGTTTCCTGTGGACATTGTCCATGGATGGCTATCAATACCCTGCATAAGTTACGTGAACTTCTTCTAAATAACGGTAAATCTATAGAAATAGACGGTAAAATCGTCGAAAAAGCAGTTATACCTATACAGCGTATGCTTGATTTTGCAAATCAACGTGACGTGGATATGAAGATACGCGGTGATGCATGACCCTATTGGTGGCCTTTATTCTGATATAATTTTCGATCGGGTGAAACTGTTTACACCATTTTTGGTTCCATTAGCGGAAAGGATTTTAGTTTTGAGAGGGGGTGCGTCGGATGGCAGAAAAGAAACAAACAGTAACAATTACTGATAATCGAACAGGTAACAAGGTTGATTTGCCTGTTAAAACAGGGACGCATGGGCCGGATGTTTTTGATATACGCAAGATGTATTCCAGCCTGGGTATGTTCACCTATGATCCGGGTTTTGTCTCGACCGCCACCTGCAGCAGTTACATTACCTACATTGATGGCGATAAAGGTGTTTTGCTGTATCGCGGTTATCCGATTGAACAGCTCGCAGAAAAGAGTAGTTATATTGAAGTCTGCTATTTGCTGTTAAATGGTGAACTTCCTTCTAAGATACAGCTCCATAACTTCAGTGCCAACATCACCCGTCATACCATGGTGCATGAAGGCATGCGCCGTTTCTACAGCGGTTTTCGCCATGATGCCCACCCAATGGCATTTATGCTGGGTTCTGTCGGTGCCATGTCTTCCTTCTATCACGACTCGACCGATGTCTCGAATCCACGCCATCGTGAAATTTCTGCCCATAGACTCATTGCTAAAATGCCGACCCTCGCGGCTGACAGTTACAAATACTCGATGGGATTACCGTTCAATTTCCCAAAGAATAACCTGGATTATTCTGAAAACTTTCTACACATGATGTTTGCACTGCCGACAGAGGAGTACGTCGTTAATCCAGTTCATGCGCGAGCATTGAATCTTATTTTAATCCTGCATGCTGATCATGAGCAGAATGCCAGCACCTCTTCGGTCAGGCTGGCCAGTTCATCCGGTGCAAATCCTTTTGCCAGTGTCTGTGCCGGCATAGCATCACTGTGGGGGCCGTCACACGGCGGTGCCAATGAGGCGGTAATCAGGACACTTGAAGAGATAGGTGAAGCAAAAAATATTTCCAAATTTGTTGAGCGTGCAAAGGACAAGGATGATGACTATCGCTTAATGGGCTTTGGGCATCGGATTTATAAAAACTTCGATCCGCGTGCCATGCTGATTAGAGGCGCCTGTCACGATTTACTCGAAGATATGGGTGACCACGACGACCCGTTGTTTGAGATAGCATTGGAGCTTGAACGAATTGCACTGGAGGATGATTATTTTAAGGAGCGAAAACTCTACCCGAATGTTGATTTTTACTCCGGCATCATCATGCGTGCTATGGGCATACCGATAAATATGTTCACAGTGGTTTTCGCCATGGCGCGTACCGTCGGCTGGATTGCGCAGTGGATGGAAATGATGGATGACCCGGAGCAACGCATCGGGCGACCTCGTCAATTATTTGTCGGCAAGGCCCAAAGAGATTATGTGACCCTTGAAGACAGAGATTGAAAGGCCTGTGGGGGATTCCCGGTATTGAAATGATACGGCTTATTCATAGCGTATGACTATTTTCCTTCTGTTAGGGGCGTATAACGTTTAACACAACAAAAGAATCGATGCGATCCTCTGCATCCTCTGCGGTTGATCGCGGTTAAAGAAATAAAAATAGATAAGGGAATAAAAATAAAGGATAGGATGATGAAAAATTTTGAAAGAAATTTTGCTAATTGGGTCTTACGGTTCCGCTGGTTGATAATTGTCATTACTTTTCTTGTTGTCGGGCTTCTGGCGAGTGGTGTAAAAAACCTGTCGATGACGACGAATTACCGGGTCTTTTTCAGTGAGGATAACCCACAGCGCATGGCTTTTGAGGCGCTGGAAAATACCTACTCCAAAAACGATAACATTATGTTCGTGTTGGCACCGAAGGAAGGTGAAGTCTTTAGCAAGGAAGTATTGACAGCCGTATCTGAATTGACGAAAAAGGCCTGGCAGGTACCCTATTCTTCACGTGTTGATTCAGTAAGCAATTTTCAGCATACAGAGGCAGAAGGTGACAACCTGATGGTCAGGGATCTGGTTGAGGATGTTGAGTCGCTGGATGAAGACGAATTGCGACGAATAAGAAGGATAGCGCTGGCCGAACCCTTATTAGTTCGGCGTTTGATATCGGATGATGGCCGTGTCACGGCCGTCAATGTAACGATTCAATTGCCGGGTATCAACGAATCAAAAGAAACACCCGAAGCCGTAGCCTATGCACGTAAGATTAAGTCGGAAATAGAAGCAAAATATCCGTCGATAAAAATTTATTTGACGGGTATGATCATGATGAATAACGCCTTCTCAGAGGCATCAATATCTGATATGACGTCACTACTGCCATTAAGTTTTGTCGTCATGATGCTGGTGCTTCTTCTGATGATCAGAGGGTTTGCCGGGACGGTGATGACTATGTTTGTAATTGCTATGTCCATCGTTTCGGCGATGGGTGCGGGGGGGTATCTTGGTTACCCGATTACACCCCCGAGTGCATCGGCCCCGATAGTTATATTGACAGTGGCAATCGCTAACTCAGTTCATGTGCTGGTATCCTTCTATCATCAGATGCGTGAGGGAATGGAGAAGAAGCACGCGTTGATCGAAAGCCTGAGAATTAATCTACAGCCTGTTTTTCTGACCAGTATAACGACGGCGATTGGTTTTCTTGCAATGAATTTTTCAGATGTGCCACCCTTTAACCATCTGGGTAATTTTGTTGCTATCGGTGTACTGATATCATTTCTACTGGCTGTCACATTCCTGCCTGCGGTAATGAGCCTGCTTCCGGTCAGGGTGCGCAAACAGCATGGGAAAGGTGATCGTTTGATGACCTGGTTTGGCGACTTTGTCGTCAGGTATCGCCGTAAAATTTTACCTTCCATGCTTGCGTTGGTGGTGATACTCATTGCCTTTATACCACGCAATGAGTTGAATGATGTATTTCTTGAGTATTTTGATGAATCCATTCCCTTTCGTGTTGCAACAGACTTCACGGTAGACAACCTTACCGGTATGTACATCATGGAGTTTTCCGTTGAGTCGGGAGAGCCGGGTGGGATCAGCCAGCCAGAGTTTTTACAGGAACTGGAAGACTTTGCCAACTGGTTCAGGCAGCAGCCTGAAACGAAGCACGTCAATGTCCTTACTGATATTATGAAGCGACTGAACAAGAATATGCATGGTGATAATGACAAAATGTATCGATTACCGGATGGACGAAATCTCGCTGCGCAGTATTTGTTGATGTATGAAATGTCATTGCCGTATGGGTTGGATCTTAATAATCAGATCAATGTCGATAAATCAGCAACGCGCATGGTCGTAACATTCAGAACCTTGTCAACCAATGAAATGCTGGAACTTGAGAAGCGATCCGATCGGTGGCTGGCAGAGAATGCCCACTACATAAAGGCGGCAGCGGCCAGTGGGCCATCATTGATGTTCTCACATATAGGAAAACGCAATATTATTAGTATGCTGATGGGGACAACGGTTGCACTTGTTCTTATCTCATTCATCATGATTCTGGCACTGCGCTCGTTCAAGCTTGGGCTGATATCGATGGTGCCGAATCTGGTGCCGGCGGCTATGGGGTTTGGCATATGGGGCCTGTTGGTAGGTGAAGTTGGTCTGGGTTTATCAATCGTTACCAGTATGACCCTGGGTATCGTGGTTGATGACACCGTACACTATATGACTAAATATAAACGTGCCCGTTCGGAGAAGGGCTACGATCCTGAGCAAGCAGTACGGTACGCCTTCATTAGTGTCGGGCAAGCCCTGCTGGTGACTTCAGTGGTTCTTATCGCTGGCTTCCTGATTCTTGCCATGTCTTCTTTCAAACTTAACTCCGGTATGGGTACCCTGACGGCGCTGGTTATTTCGTTGGCCTTACTCGCTGATTTTCTGTTATTACCAACCCTGCTTATGAAAATTGAGGAAAAATCTGATGAAAAAAATAGCCCTGCTACTGTTGCTTCTTAGCTTGTCAATCACCCCGGCCTGGGCCATTACAGCAGAAGAAAAAGGACTTAAGATCGCACAAAAAGCAGATGAACTGGATACCGGCTGGGGAGACCAGAAGCAGTCTCTGGTGATGATACTGCGAAACAAACAGGGGCAGGAGAGTCGCCGCCAAATTCACGGTCGTGAGTTGGAGGTTATAGGTGATGGTGATAAATCGATGTCTATTTTTGATACACCGGCTGACATCAAGGGGACCGCCTTTTTAAGCTTTACCCATGTCAATAAACCGGACGACCAGTGGCTATACCTGCCGGCGCTGAAACGAGTCAAACGTATTGCATCTAAAAACAAGTCTGGACCGTTTATGGGCAGTGAGTTTGCCTTCGAGGATATGTCTTCTCAGGAAGTGGGTAAATATACCTATAAATGGTTAAGAGATGAAAAACTGGACGGCAAAGATGTTTATGTAATTGAGCGGGTACCTGTGGATAAATATTCGGGCTACACAAGACAGATCGTCTGGGGTGACAAAGTGATCTATCGCCCGCTAAAGGTAGAGTTCTATGACCGCAAGAATTCACTGCTGAAAACTCTGACGCTGACCGGTTACAAACAGTACCTGGACAAATACTGGCGAGCTGATCGTATGCAGATGGTCAACCATCAGAATGGAAAAAGTACCTTGCTGATCTTTAGTGATTATAGTTTCAAGAATGGTTATACCGATCGCGATTTTGACCGCAATTCACTAAAACGTGCGCGTTAGTGAAAAAATCCCTTCTAGTGCTGATCGGGTCTCTGCTGGTGATGTCATCGCCAGCACAGTCTGTCAGTTGGCGGGGTAATGTAACGATTCAGGAAAGGCTGTTTCTTAAGGATCCGACTGATCCCCGGCAACACGGGAATAATGCTTCAATTGTGGCGCAACCTGAAATGTATTACGAATGGGAGGGGGGTAAGCAGAACATTAGTTTTATTCCATTTGTTCGTCTGGATCAGAGGGATGACGAACGTACTCATGCCGATATCAGAGAGCTGTCATGGTCATACATTGCCAGGGACTATGAATGGACGCTTGGGATAAGTAAAGTTTACTGGGGTGTTACCGAGGCTCGGCATATTGTCGATATAATTAATCAGACAGACCTGGTTGAAGACTTCAATCAGGAGGAAAAACTCGGTCAGCCTATGGCCAGGCTTGTGCTTATTCGCGACTGGGGTACCGTCGACTTATTTGTACTGCCCGGTTTTCGTGAGCGGACATTTGCCGGTGTCAAAGGTCGTCCTCGCATTATTCCCCGTGTTGAAAAAAATCTGACCCGTTATGAATCATCACAGCAGGACAAGCATGTCGACCTGGCAGCCAGGTGGTCGCATACCCTCGGTGATATGGATATTGGGTTATCCTTGTTTCATGGCACCAGCAGAGAGCCTCTGCTGTCGCCTGCCCGGTACAATGGTGAGATCGTGCTGGCACCGTTTTACCAGATTATCGACCAGGCAGGGCTGGACATACAGTTGACCCGGGGCAGCTGGTTGTGGAAGCTGGAGGCCATTAATCTGGATGGCAACTATGCAAAATATCGGCGTGCCACAGGTGGCTTCGAATACACATTTTATGGTGTTGTTGGTAGCGCCGATATGGGCCTGGTGATGGAATATCTCTATGATTCACGTGGTGAACTGGCGACCACGCCATTTGAAGATGACATCATGGTCGGTCTTAGAATGACCTTGAATGATGAACAAAGTAGTGATGCGTTACTGGGAATAATTAAGGATCGGTTCAATGATAGTTATTTGATCAGCCTGGAGGCCAGCCGACGAATTGGTGACAGCTGGAAGCTATCGATGCAGGCCAGTAAATTTGTGGTAGATAAACTGGATCAGTCTCTTAAGTCATTTGCTCGGGATGATTTTGTACAGATTGAGCTTGGGTATTATTTTTAAGGGCAGTGTTCAGTTTTCAGTGTTCAGTTTATGGCTTTTAAAGCTTTTGATTTTACTGAACACTGAAAACCGAACACTGATTTTAAATACAAAAAAGCCCGTGCAGTTCCCCGCGCGGGCTTTTTAAAAACAAGAATTAAAAATTCTTATTTTTTAGCCGCAGGCGCAGCAGGGGCTTGCATCATAGGAGCGCCTTGCATCATAGGAGCGCCATAGCCATATGGCGCATAACCGTATGGGCCATATCCACCAGAGCCGTAACGATTGCCACCGTAGTAGTTGCCACGGTAATTACCACGATAGTTATTGTAACCACGGCCATAACCGTCGCCATAACCTGAGCCGTAGCCCGAACCATAGCCACGTCCCGCACCGCGTCCACGACCTTTGCCCTTGAAGCTCATGTTGAATTCACCATTAACGTCACTGTCCATGTTGCCTCTACCGTAACCACGGCCTCGGCCACGCGTGTCGCCACTGCCGTAGCCATTGCCATAACCATCACCATAGCCATATCCGTTGCCATAGCCGGAACCGTTACCGGAGCCATAACCGTTACCGTTGTCATAACCGTTGCCCCAGAAGGCTGAAGACGCTGCTGACATGCTCATCAGAGCAGCAATTGATACAATTTGTACGAGTTTCATTTGAAAATCTCCAAATAATTAAAGTTAAAGTTGTTTGCAGGGATTCCCATAGCAGATATTTTCCCGGCATATTTGTTACATTCTTGCAACAGGGGTATGACTATATTATAAGATACTAATATAGTCAACGCCACTTATCTGAAACATAAGGATAAATTACCCACCACACAGGTCGAATACATGTCGCTGCCTTACCTTTTTCGCGGGTTAAGGCAGCGGAAAAACGTTACAATTCACCACGGTTCAGATAGACGGGAATCACCGAACTTACTCACCCGAATACTATACAACACAATGCCATGTATGCAGCAATTATCCTTATCGTTCTAGTGGTATTGATTATTGGCCCCCAATACTGGGTCAGTGCTGTTTTAAATCGTTATAACCGTAAGCCGGAGCAGAATTTCACCGGTACTGGCGGGGAGCTGGCACGGCATCTGCTTGACCGGTTTGAACTGCAGTCAGTGAAAGTAGACATTACGTCTGAAGGTGATCACTACGACCCGATTGCAAAGTCAGTACGTCTGGGTGAGGACCGTTTTTATGGGCAGACACTGACAGCCATTACGATTGCAGCGCATGAAGTTGGGCATGCTATTCAGGATGCCCGGAATGAGAACCTGTTCCAGTGGCGGTCTCGCTTGGCAACACTGGCTGTGGGGGCCCAAAAGGTGGGTTCATTGTTATTGTTTCTGGTGCCACTGTTATCTATTATTTCACGTGCCCCTGTTGTTGGACTGATAACACTATTAGCGGCGTTTCTTGTTATGGGTATTGCCCTGCTTGTACAGTTGATTACCCTGCCTGTAGAGATTGATGCCAGTTTTCACAAGGCCCTGCCCATGCTTGAATCGGGCTATCTCTTGCCCGAGCAATACGGGCCGGCGAGAAAAATCCTGCGTGCAGCGGCATTTACCTATGTGGCGGCCTCACTGGCAGGTCTGTTAAATTTCTGGCGCTGGATACGGGTGATGAAGCGGTAGTTTTTGCGTGCGAGCACAAAAATAAAGAAACGCACATTAGGTGCTGAGGAAATAAGGACGAGCCCAGGAACAGTCAGATAAAACATTTGGACAGCATGTTAAGATGTCCATTATGAAAATAAGGGTACGCAAACATGGTTAGCAATATCCAGCAAAAAGCAAAAATTGTTACCGGCGCAGTCGGCGGTGTACTAAAACCCACGACATGGAAGGAAAAAGGCCTGCGTTGGTCAATTGGTATGGCATCATTATTGTTTATCATTCTGATGCTGCTGCTAGCCATATACTGGAGTCGCACCCCTGGCCAGTTTGATGTGCAGGACAATGCGCGGCAGCTGGTGGGCCTTGTTGATCAGGGTGCAAAGCTTGTACCCGGTAGCGTTACAACAGCCGCGCTGATTTCTGTTAGCAAAACACTGCTGGACAAGCCCGGGTTTTCTTAGCAATGATGTCCTGCCACCTTCAGTATTTCTGGATAATATGCCGAGCTGGGAGTTTGGTGTTTTAGTGCAGGTACGGGATTTGGCCCGTGCGCTACGTAATGACATGAGCCGTTCACAATCGCAGTCAATGGAAGACAAGGATTTGATGGTGGCTGAGCCACAATTTAACATCAATAATGAATCCTGGCTGTTCCCGTCAGCTGAAGGCGCTTACCGTAAGGGGATAGATGCGTTGGAGTCCTACCTTTCCCGGCTGACCGATACCAAGGTGACGAATGCGCAGTTTTATGTCCGTGCAGACAATCTTGTAAACTGGTTAAGAACGGTCGAAAAGCGGCTCGGTGGTCTGTCTCAAAGCCTATCGGCCAGTGTCGGTCAATCGCGTGTGAATACAGATATGGCCGGTGATGCAGCGGCGACCCAATCAACGCCGGCCCCTGAAAATCTGGAAGTTAAAACACCCTGGAGCAAGCTTGATGACAATTTCTTCGAGGCACGGGGTGCTGCATGGGCACTGCTGCATTTTCTGAAAGCGGTTGAGATCGATTTTGAGCCGGTATTACGCAAGAAAAATGCCGTTGTCAGCCTGCGCCAGATTATCCGTGAACTGGAATCTACCCAGGACCCCATCTGGAGTCCGATCATTCTGAATGGCAACGGCTTTGGCTTTGTCGCCAACCATTCGCTGGTAATGGCGTCGTATATCTCGCGGGCCAATGCGGCCATTATTGATTTGCGCAATCTTCTCGTGGATGGTTAATTTTACCCCTGGATTCACACGAAATACTGAAAAACCACTCCAAATAGGGTAAAGTCGCGCCTCTATTTTTCTTACTGAAACTCAGTATCCACTAAAATACCAGGGAGCATTACGATGGCTACAGATTTCCTTATCTCACCTTCAATCCTGTCTGCAGATTTCGCCAGACTCGGTGAAGAGGTCGACAATGTATTGGCATCCGGTGCCGATGTGGTGCATTTCGATGTTATGGATAACCACTATGTCCCCAACCTGACCATTGGCCCATTAGTCTGTGATGCACTGCGTAAGCACGGCATAACGGCGGATATTGATGTGCATTTAATGGTAAAGCCTGTTGATCGTATTATTCCTGATTTCGCTGCAGCAGGTGCCACCTACATCACCTTCCATCCGGAGGCTTCCGAGCATATCGATCGTAGCCTGCAGCTGATAAAAGGGGAAGGCTGTAAGGCCGGCCTGGTATTTAACCCGGCCACGTCATTGGATGCCCTTGAATATGTCATGGATAAGATTGACATGATTCTACTGATGTCTGTAAACCCCGGTTTTGGTGGGCAGAGTTTTATTGACGCCACACTGACCAAACTTAAACAGTGTCGCAAACTGATTAATGCTTCCGGCAGGGACATTCGCCTGGAAGTTGATGGTGGAGTCAAAATTGATAATATCCGTGAAATTGCCGAGGCTGGCGCCGATATGTTTGTCGCGGGCTCCGCTATTTTTGGTGCGGCCAATGAAGCGGATCCACACCACTATGAGACGGTAGTCGCGGCGATGCGCGCAGAGCTTGCGAAAGTCGACTAGTACTTTGTTCAATTGCCAATGACATGCTGTAGGAGCGTCGTCTCGGCGCGATTGTGGTTAGAGCTGATAAATCAATAAAAAAAATCGCGTCGAGACGACGCTCCTACGAACACATAAGGCGGCTTTTACCTTGAGCTGATTTTCACTGGTAAATATTGTTATGACAAATAAAATACCCGTCAAAATGGTCATGATTGACCTTGATGGAACCCTGATCAATACCGCACCGGATCTTGCTGACAGCGTTAACATCATGCTCGAGCGTATGGGACGTGATATATGGCCGCTGGACAAGGTGTCTGGCTGGATTGGCAATGGCGTCGGCCGCCTTGTCAAACGCGCCCTGACGAATTCCATGGACGCTGAGCCGGATAGTGATGACTATGACAGGGGCTATGCACTGTTTCTTGAAGCCTATGGTGAAAACGTCTCAGCCAAAAGCCGACCCTATGACGGGGTTGTAGCCGGCCTTGATAAACTTAAATCGGCGGGTTTCAGGCTGGCCTGTGTCACCAATAAGGCTGCAGTCTTTACCCTGCCCCTGCTGGCCGACCTGAAACTCGATGGTTATTTTGAACTGGTGGTCTCCGGTGATTCGTTGCCACGTAAGAAACCGGATCCATTGCCGCTGACGTATGCCTGTGAGCAATTTGGCATTACCCCGCAGCAGGGAGTGCTGATCGGCGACTCGGCCAATGATGTCAAGGCAGCCAACGCAGCCGGTATGCCAGTTATCTGTGTTAATTATGGTTACAATCAGGGTGTCGATCTTACTACCCTGCAGACACAGGGTGTGATAGATTCACTGGACATACTGGATCAGCATATCAATTTGCTGAATTGAAGAGATATCCTTACAAATGGAAAGCATGATCAAAAAACAGGAGGCATGGATCTGGCGATGGTGAGGCGCTATGCGTTTTTATTCGTTTTATCCTGTTAATTTGTTTTTAGGTAATGTTTTCCCATGGCTATAAAAAAATCTGAATTTGATGCCTATGCCGCTAGCGGCTACACGCGCATCCCGCTTGTGCGCGAAGTATTGGCGGATCTCGATACTCCATTAAGCACTTACATCAAGCTTGCCGGCGGTGAGTATTCCTATCTGTTTGAATCAGTCTCCGGCAGTGAGAAGGCCAGCCGCTATTCCATTATCGGTCTGTCTGCGAGACGACAGTTGCGAGCTTTCGGGCGCAGGGTAGAAATACTCAAAGATGGCGAGATTATAGAGTCGCTGACAGCGGATGATCCTCTTGATGTTGTGCGAGAATATCAACAGCGTTTCAGTGCTCCAGATATCGAAGGCCTGCCCCGTTTTACCGGTGGTCTGGTGGGTTATTTTAGCTACGATACCATTCGCTTTATTGAACCCGGCCTGGGAGACAACAGGCATCCAGACCCATTGCAGACACCCGACATATTATTGATGGTTTCTGATGAGATACTTATTTTCGACAAACTCAAGGGTCGTTTGTTTATTGTCATTAATGTTGACCCGCGCCAGAGTGATGCATGGGAGTCGGGACGGCAACGTATTGATGAACTTGTTGGCCAGCTTGACCAGCCCCTGTCTCATCAGGGCAAAATATCAGCCTGTGAGATAAACGAGGGTGACTTCCATTCTGATTTTAGCCGCGAGGCTTATATGCAGGCGGTTGAGCGGGCGCGAGAGTATATTCGAGCAGGTGATATCATGCAGGTGGTGTTATCGCAGCGTATGAATATCGCTTATGAGGGTGAACCACTCGACCTGTACCGCGCTCTGCGGACCTTGAACCCCTCGCCGTATATGTATTATATGAATCTGGGCGACTTTCAGGTGGTTGGCTCGTCACCGGAGATTCTGGTGCAGGTCGATGAAGGCAAAGCAACTGTACGTCCTATAGCAGGCACTCGGCCACGAGGCGAAACTGATGCAGAGGATTTACAGCTGGAACAGGATTTAATGGCTGACCCCAAAGAACTGGCAGAACACCTTATGCTGGTAGACCTGGGGCGTAACGACCTCGGTCGTATCGCCGAAATTGGCAGTGTGGAATTGACTGAGCGCATGGTTGTAGAGAGGTATTCGCACGTTATGCATATCGTCTCCAATGTGGTCTGCGATATTCGTCAGGAGTTTGATGCCATCGATGTACTAAAAGCAACATTTCCCGCAGGCACCGTCAGCGGCGCACCGAAAATCAGGGCGATGGAAATCATCGATGAACTGGAACCGGTTAAACGTGGTGTCTATTCTGGTGCGGTGGGCTATCTCGGCTGGAATGGAAATATGGATACCGCCATTGCCATTCGCACCTCGGTAATCAAGGATGGCATACTGAATATACAGGTGGGTGCCGGCATCGTTGCGGACTCCCAGCCCGAAATGGAATGGGAAGAGACCTTGAACAAGGGCAGGGCAACCTTCCGTGCCGTAGCAATGGCTGCAGGCGGTTTCAGGCAACTGAGTTAAGGAGGCATGGATATGTTATTAATGATCGATAATTATGACTCCTTTACCTATAACCTGGTGCAGTACTTTGGCGAGCTAGGTGCCGATGTCCATATCCATCGAAATGACAGGATCAGCCTCGATGAGATAGAGACAATGCAGCCTGAACGTATTGTCATCTCGCCCGGTCCCTGTACACCGAATGAAGCCGGTGTGTCGGTCGAAGTGATCAAACGCTTCAGTGGACGGGTGCCAATACTGGGCGTCTGTCTCGGCCATCAGAGTATCGGCCAGGCCTTTGGCGGGAACATCATTCGTGCAAAAACCCTGATGCACGGCAAGACTTCGATGATCCATCACAGGGATGGTGGTATCTTTATGGGACTGGAAAATCCCCTGCAGGCGACCCGCTACCATTCACTGGTAATCGAGCGGGAAACATTACCCGAGTGTCTGGAAGTGACTGCATGGACCGATGATGATGAGATCATGGGCGTACGGCACACAACACTGGATGTAGAGGGCGTACAGTTTCACCCGGAGTCGATATTGACGCATCAGGGGCATGAACTTTTGGCGAATTTTCTGGAAAGGAGATAAAGCGATGTTTTACGTTTTATGTATTACGCTTTACGTAAAACCACCGCTGTCCCACAAAGACACCTCAACAGATGAGCAAGTAAAGATTGTATTAAAGTGACAGTAGAAAGTTTATGGGACATCAGTGACGTAAAACCTATAACAACGGGGTTATAAATATGGACATGCAAACCGCCATTCAACACGTGATCTCGGGCAAGAATTTGGCCGCGAGTGAGATGCGACATGTTATGCAGTTGATCATGACCGGAGAGGCCACACCGGCACAGGTTGGTGGCTTTTTAATTGGGCTGCGCTGCAAAGGCGAAACAGTTGAAGAGATTGCCGCGGCTGCAGAGGTGATGCGTGAGCTGGCTGCACATGTGAATGTTACACCTGATCATCTGGTTGATACCTGCGGCACCGGCGGTGATTCCAGTGGGACTTTTAATGTTTCGACAACCTCCGCGCTAGTGGTGGCGGCAGCCGGTGGCAGGGTGGCCAAGCACGGTAATCGTTCTGTATCCAGTAACAGTGGTAGTGCTGATGTACTGGAAGCGGCTGGGGTCAGGCTGGATCTGACACCCGAACAGGTGGCGGAATGTGTAAATGAAATCGGTGTTGGTTTTATGTTTGCGCCCTTGCATCACAGTGCCATGAAGCATGCTATTGGTCCTCGACGGGAGATGGGTGTAAGAACGATTTTTAATGTGCTGGGGCCATTAACCAATCCTGCCGGGGCACCGAATCAGGTGTTGGGGGTGTTTGCAAAAGACTTGCTGGAGCCACTGGCTGAGGTGTTAGCAAAACTCGGTAGTCGGCATGTGCTGGTCGTACACGGTGAAGACGGCATGGATGAGATCAGTATCTCGGCACCGACGTATGTCGCTGAGCTGCATGACTCAGCAATAAGTACCTACACCCTGACCCCGGAACAGTTTGGCATGACTACTCAGCCCGTAGAAAGTATCAAGGTAGAGGACATCGAGAGCAGTCTGCAGATGATGCGGGATGTGCTGGCCAACGTTGAAAGCGCGGCACGGGATATTGTTGCCCTCAATGCCGGCGCGGCTATCTATGCTGCCGGGCTGGCTGATGAAATGGATACTGGCGTAGAGCGGGCGCTGCAGGTCCTTGCCAGCGGTGCCGCGGCAGAACGTCTGCAACAGTTGGTTAGTATTACAAATCAATTCCAGGCTTAGGAAACCTCTGATCAATTCATGAGTAAGCTTGCTGACATACTACTGAAGATACTCGATACCAAGGCACAGGAAATTGTTGAGAGAAAGCAGCGCCTGCCATTGATACAGATTCAGCAAAAACTAAAGGATAGTGCTCCAACCAGGGGTTTCCTTGACGCCATACGGCAAAGGATTGAGGTAGGAAAAACGGCGGTTATTGCAGAAATCAAGAGGGCTTCTCCAAGCAAAGGCGTGTTGCGTGA
Source organism: Gammaproteobacteria bacterium (assembly GCA_013150915.1). Lineage (GTDB taxonomy): Bacteria > Pseudomonadota > Gammaproteobacteria > BMS3Bbin11 > BMS3Bbin11 > BMS3Bbin11. The sequence continues at coordinate 8,815 of JAADJE010000013.1, read as the reverse complement.
GAATTTTGATCCGGCACAGATTGCCCGCAGTTATGAGCGGGGCGGGGCGGCCTGTTTGTCGGTACTGACCGATGTCGAGTACTTTCAGGGGGATGATGCCTGTCTTAAGCTGGCAAGAGACGCCTGCCAGCTACCGGTGCTGCGCAAGGAATTCATCATTGATCCCTACCAGGTCTATGAATCGCGTCTAATTGGTGCTGACTGTATATTGCTTATCGTGGCTGCACTGGGTGATGATCAACTGAGAGAATATACGCGTCTCGCCCATTCACTTGATATGACCGTGCTGGTAGAGGTGCATGATGCAGAAGAGCTGCAACGTGCATTGAAACTGGATATTACCTTGCTGGGTATCAATAATCGAAACCTGCGAACATTTGAAACCAGCCTGGATACCACGCTTGAACTGCTCTCAGCGATACCGGATGATAAAATAGTCATCACCGAAAGCGGCATCCATCAGCGTGACGATATTGAAACCATGCTGGCACACAATGTACACGGCTTTCTTATTGGAGAGGCGTTCATGCGAGCAGAGCAACCGGGCGATAGACTGATAGAATTGTTCCAGGGGAAATTATGAGGGTAGAAGTAGACTGGCTGGATGGCATGGCCTTTGAGGCCAGCGGTGACAGTGGACATAAAGTTCTGATTGATGCCAGCCCCGACGTCGGGGGTAAAAATAGAGGTTCCAGACCCATGGAAATACTGCTGATGGGTCTCGGCGGCTGTTCATCCATTGACGTTATGCTGATGCTGAAAAAATCCCGGCAGGATGTGACAAACTGCAAGGCCGTGATCGAAGCAAAACGTGCCGACACCGTGCCGGCTGTGTTTACCCATATTCATGTACACTTTATCGTTACGGGGCGAGGTTTGAGCACAAAGCATATTGAGCGAGCCGTGAAATTGTCGGCAGAGAAATACTGCTCAGCATCGATAATGTTGTCGAAAGCGGCAGAAATGACACATGATTTTGAAGTAATAGAAGCAGATTAAGGATTAAGGAAAAATGAAGTTCCAGGTTCCAGGTTCCAAGTCTACAGATTAAAACCAAAAATCAGAATCGTGAGGTTTTGACTTCTACCTGGAACTTGGAAATTAAAACTATGTCCCATGCATAACGTTAAACAAACTGCCGACCGCTTCGATGCTATCCTCGATAGTTACTACCAAGCCTGGTTTCGTTATCACCCGGTGTGCCCATGGCATCGGCCCTGGTTATTCGACGAGTGTTCGGTGATGAAGTCCGGGCAGACGTAGAGAGTGACGTTTTTTCGGTAAGGCTTAAGAAACCTCTTTAATCCTCAAATTACTCTTCCAGCAACAAATTACCGTAGACGACAGCATCAGTTTCCAGTACAAATATATCCAGGTCATCGGCACAGACGACTTCACCATCATAAGCCGATTCAACTTCTTTGATCAGTTCCTCTTCTGAGCTTCCCCATAACAGTAAGTGGGTCATCACAACTAAATTCGGTTTAATTTCGTTGGCGATTATTGTCAGTTCTTCTGTCGAAGTATGCATATGGGAATGGTAAAGTTGCCAGTCTTTCGGGCGTTTTTTGAAACCGGATGCTGAGTAGACTTCATGGAGTAAGATGTCGCAGTCTTTACAGGCTTCGATCAGCGCGGGTGTGGGTCGGGTATCACCGGAGATTACTATCACACCATCCGGCGTCTCGAATCGGAAACCGAAAGCATCCCAGGTATCGCCATGATCAACCGCAAAGGCCTCAGCTTTAATCAGGTCATCCTCATAGATACATCCAGATTCAATTTCGTGGCTCTCAGCACCAAAACCGTCTGGGTTGATGGCCTCCAGACCACAGATACGCTGCTCCTTGTCCATGTCATAGGCGGCCAACAGGTGTGCAGTCATATTATCCAGGCCTTTTGGGCCATAGACCTGAACGGGTTCATCACGTCCCATAACCCAGGGGGTGTATATAAGGTCTGGATAGCCGATGGCGTGGTCAGAGTGCATGTGGCTGAGAAAGGCTGTTTTCAGATTTCGTGAACGCAGTGAATATTCTCCACTGAGATACGCGAGCTCAGTGCGTCGGATAATACCCGGGCCGAAGTCGATGATATAGGGTGTGTCGTCAACAATGATGGCTGCAGCTGGTCCGCTACGCATCGGGTCAGGGTAGGGGTTGCCAGTGCCGAGGATGATCAGGCGCGTACGTGGTGTGTTTTCAGTCATGGAGACTCCAAATTACACTTGTAGGCGCGACGTTCCTGCAGGGAGTAGGGTTTATCTTACACATTGGAGGATCTAAGCATCAAGTTCTTCCCATCGGGTATAGGCCTGTTCAAGTTCTTTATCGGTTTCAGCAAGTTTATTCTGATTCTTGGTAATTTGATCTTTACTCTGCTTAAAGTAATCAGGGTCAGCCATTGTGTTATGTAGGGCCTGCCGGGCCTGCTCCAGCTGTTCGATTTTTTGTGGCAGTTCATCCAGCTCACGCTGAAGTTTATAGCTGAGTTTTGTTTGTTTTGCAGGATGGGTATTAACGGCCGCCACTTTCAGGGCTGTTTTTTTCTCAGTTTTAGCCACTGTTCGCTGCCGCATCCAGTCATCAAAGCCTCCGACATATTCATCAATTACACCCCTGCCTTCAAACGATAAAGTCGAAGTAACAACATCGTTAATAAAGCTTCGGTCGTGGCTGATCAGCAGCAGGGTTCCGGTGTAATCGACCAACAGCTGTTCGAGCAAATCCAGGGTTTCAAAATCCAGGTCATTTGTTGGTTCATCGAGTACCAGCATATTGGAGGGTCGGCAGAACATTTTAGCCAGTAACAGACGGTTTTTTTCACCGCCGGACAGGGCATTGACCGGGCCGCGTGCCTGCTCAGGCGTAAAAAGAAAATCCTGCAGGTAGCTGATAACGTGCCTTTCCCTGCCATTGATGGTTACCGAGTTTTTACCGAGGCTAAGGTTGTCGACGACCGTAGCCTTATCATCCAGTTGTGTACGCTGCTGGTCAAAATAGGCGATATCCAGACGGGTGCCGTGTTTGATCTTTCCATCCTGGGGCTTCAGCTTTCCCAGTAATAATCGTAACAGGGTAGTTTTACCGATGCCGTTCGGACCTAACAGGCCGATTTTATCGCCACGCATGACAGTAATAGAAAAGTCTTTGATTATCACATGCTCATCATAGGCATAGCTGACATCTTCCGCCTCAATCACTATTTTTCCGGAGCGCCCACTGTGCTGGATAGCGATGTTTACATTGCCAGTCCTTTCACGCCGCGCCTGACGTTGTCGACGTAGCGCTTTCAGCGCCCTGACGCGACCCTCGTTACGGGTGCGTCGGGCCTTGATGCCCTGACGTATCCAGGTCTCTTCAGTGGCGAGTTTCTTATCCTCCAACGCTTCGTTTTTGAGCTCGGCAGCCAGCATCAGTTCGCGGTTCTTTCGGTATTCATTGTAATCACCCGGCCATGAGGTCAGTTGCCCCCGTTCCAGTTCAACGATACGTGTTGCCAGTCGCCGTACGAAACGTCGGTCATGTGAGACAAAAACCAGACTGGTATTTTGTGCCAGCAGGAAGTCTTCCAGCCATTCAATCATACTGATATCGAGATGATTGGTCGGCTCGTCCAGCAGTAAAATATGGGGTTCCTGTACCAGTGCACGGCCCAGTAGGACGCGACGAGACTGGCCGCCTGACAACGTACGAAAATCTTTATCACCGCTAAGCGACAGTTTCGATAAAATGATTTCTATTCGCTGGATGTAGTACCAGGCATTTGCGGAGTCAATTTTTTCCTGTGCCTGATGCATGCGATCTATGCTAGCCGGGTCATCCATCCGCTGGCTGAACTGATGGTAGTCATTAATATGCTGGCCGATTTTCCCCAGACCGGATGCAATCACCGAATAGTTGGTGCCGGATATGTCTCCGGAAACATCCTGACTCATACGCGCAACGACCAGTCCAGTCCGAAATTGAATTTCGCCAGAATCGGGTAAAATTTCCTTGGTGAGTAGTTTTAAAAGAGTGGATTTACCGCAGCCATTCCGACCCAGCAGGGCGATACGTTCACCTTCCTCTATGCGGAGGTTGATGCCTTCCATCAGGGTAGGGTGACCAAACCCCAGGGTGATGTCATGCAGGGTGATAAGACTCATCGAATATATACTGTTAAATGTGGTGTGTGTGCAGTGTTTTTGTGCCCTACGGGCATCTCAATCGGTCACGGAGACTGAAGCGCAGCAATCTCTGAATGTCAAAACTTCCTGGTTATTATTAAATATTGGATGAGAAGTCCCTATCGGTCGTCCAGTTCTGCCATTTCGAATTCGGCTTTGGTGACCCCACATTCAGGGCATTGCCAGCTATCCGGGATATCGTTCCAGCTGGTGCTGGGCGAGACGCCCTCTTCGGGCAGCCCTTTTTCTTCCTCATAGACAAAACCGCATACTGCACATCGCCATTTACGCATAACAGTTTCTCCAGTATTCAGGGTTTCGGGAACGGCAGGCTGACGACTGCCAGACGGTAATAGTTTAACAGGATTCCGAACCGATATATGCCTGATCTTTACAGGGTTTGAGGCATTCCCGTTTCAGGATTTCTTCGTGCCGAGGGCGGCATTTCTACCCTGTTGTTGGTAAGATATAATGCCACCTTCGGCGCGATAGTTTTGATAACAGGTAAAAGAAGTATGGGAAATATATGGCGAATTATGAAGTGGAATTAAAAGGCAAGCTTATCTCGGTGACTGTCAGCGAAGCGGCACAAAGGCGTCTGAGAAAAATGACCATCCCCCTACTGGTTGAAGTCGAGCTTTATTTTAGTTGTTTGATCAAAAAGATCTGCTATTTTCGTGAAACAGAAGATGTTGAAAACTGCGCCAGGGTGATGGATGGTCTGTTTATCCATTTCAGGGCAAGCATGACCAGAAAATGTTCCATCATAGCGTTTGATAAAAGCAGGACAGCTGATTTCCCGATCGTGAACCCGAAGCCCTATATTCCAAAATGGGCGAATATTGATTATGTGGGAAATGAGTGGGTAGGAGAGTTTGGTTATGCGGAGTAATTAGTTTGGCATGAATGCCTGCACACGCATGAAATAACCGACAGTACCGTTACATGCCTTCAACAGCTTTTGTGCTATAAACTCGAGATACTGATATAACGAGAACACATAACACCATGCACCATGAAGGTAATCTTCGCAAGCTCAAGTCACAGCTGATGAATCCCGTGGAATACGGTATGCCGCTGAACAAGGTTGTGGTGCCCCTCAATCCTCTGATTGGAAAATATATTTCACTGCAATACAAGGGGCTGATCAATTGTATCCATTGTGGTCGAAGGACCAGCAAAAGCTTTTCACAGGGCTATTGTTTTCCCTGCATGCGTAGCCTGGCGGAATGTGATACTTGCATCGTACGACCTGAGACCTGCCATTTTGCCGAAGGCAGTTGCCGTGATGAGAAATGGGGGGAAACAAATTGTATGCAGGATCATGTCGTTTATCTGGCCAATTCATCTGCTGCTAAAGTAGGCATTACACGCAGCACTCAGGTGCCGACACGCTGGATAGATCAGGGGGCATCACAGACCTTGCCGATATTCAAGGTGGGTACGCGGTTACTCTCGGGTAAACTGGAGCACATATTGCGGCAACAGGTCTCAGACAGAACCGACTGGCGCAAGATGCTGAAAGGGGAGCCGAAGGCTATTGATTTGCGTGCTTTACGAGACCAGCTGTTCGAGGCCATGAGATCTCAGATTGAATCATTGATCAGAGAGGAAGAAGACGGTGCGATAGAATGGCTTGATGCAGAATTACTGGATATCCGTTACCCGGTTCTGGAATATCCCGAAAAGGCGAACCCGTTGAATTTTGATAATACACATGAGATTCATGGACGGCTAATGGGGATTAAGGGGCAGTATCTGATTCTCGACAAGGGGGTCGTCAATATTCGAAAGTTCGGTGGTTACCGTATCAGGTTGAGTTATTAGGGGACGTCAAATCGTGACACCGTCATTGTAAGGCTGACAGGCCCTCCAGAGTTGAAGGAGACAGGTTGCCCGGGTCGGTAAGTACTGAGATCAGGAAAAACAGCTTTCATGCTTTTTGTGGTGATGGTTTATTGTGGATAGGATTGTCTATGCACTGTGTGTAAAATCTATTTTTTTGAACTAACGGACACGTCACTGATGAGCAATTTTGCCGGTGCTGAAGATTATAAACACGACAAGCAGACCCGGATAGGTGTCATGCTGGTCAACCTGGGTACGCCGGATGATACATCGGTCAATGCTGTGCGTCGCTATCTTGATGAGTTTCTGTCCGATCCACGGGTAGTAGAATCCCCCCGATTTCTATGGTGGTTAGTGATGCACCTGTTTATCTTGCGTTTTCGGTCGCGTAAGGTCGCACGTTCATATAAAACAGTTTGGCAACAGAAGGGTTCCCCGCTGCTCGTTTATTCGCAGGCCCAGGCAGATGCGTTACAGGTCTCGCTGGACGGGCATTTCCCCGAACGATACAAGGTCTCTCTGGCGATGCGTTATGGAAAACCTGCGATTCATAAAGTGATGGAAGAATTTCGCCAGCAGTATGGCCGTTACCTGCTGGTCATTCCAATGTTTCCGCAATATTCTGCAACGACTACGGCATCCGTTTTTGATGAAGTCACACGGATTTTGAAATCCTGGCGCTTACTGCCGCAACTGCGCATGCCCTTGCATTACCATGACCGGCCTTCGTATATAGATGCCCTGGTAATGAGCATAGAGGCAAGCTGGCAAAAAAATGGCAAGGGGCAGCAGTTATTGATGTCCTTTCATGGTCTGCCACAGCGCTATCACCGTGCGGGGGATCCGTATTATTGTGAATGCATGAAAACGGCACGGCTGCTGGCTGATCGTCTGGGGCTGGAAGATGCTGCCTGGCAAGTAGTGTTTCAGTCACGCTTTGGAAGGGAGTCCTGGCTACAGCCTTATCTGAACGAAACACTCAGTAGCTTGCCCGCATCAGGTGTTCGGGCAGTCGATGTGGTCTGCCCGGGCTTCGCCGCGGATTGCCTGGAGACACTGGAAGAGGTGGCAGAACATAACAGAGATTTGTTTATGAATGCCGGCGGTGAAAAATTCCAGTATATTCCCGCACTGAATGCACAGCCTGGGCATATTAAAATGCTGGTTGATATAATCGAAGATGAAACACGAAACTGGATGCCCGAACTGGAACGGTATAATGCCCCGGAACAGATGGATAAAAGACAGCGACGAGCTGTAGAGCTTGGTGCTGATGAATAAATTGACAGGATTTGTTATGAACAAAAATTTTTTATTAATACTGGTGCTTGTATTTGTTTCATTTAACGCAATGGCGGGGACTCCTGTGCCTGATTTCAGGGTACAACAGGTAGCAGATCATACTTATGTTGTCTTTGGGCCGACCCAGACGCCGAATGCGGAGAATTTGGGGTTTATGAATAACCCGGGAATAATTATCGGATCTGACAGCGTTGTTATTATTGATCCGGGTTCTAGCCTTGAATCCGGACGCATGGTGTTGCGGCAGGTGAAGAAATTGACCGATAAACCCGTCACGCATGTCTTCAACAGCCATATACACGGTGACCACTGGCTCGGTAACCAGGCCATACGGGAGGCTTATCCGAAAGCGAAGTTCTATGCCCACCCGGAAATGATCAGAAAGGCGAAGGAGTCTGAAGCCGACTCATGGATTAAGCTAATGAGTAAGCTGACTGAAGGAGCAACAGAAGGAACGCGCGCAGTGATTCCAGAAAACTCACTGGCCGATGGCGATACATTTAAAATTGGCGGGCTGACATTGCGCATTCATATCATGCCTGCTACCCACAGTTATACGGATGCGATGTTTGAAATCGTTGAAGACTCTGTAATGTTTACCGGTGATAATGTTACCTATAAGAGAATCCCGCGCTTCAATGACGGTACGTTTCGCGGCACCCTTGCCATGACTGAAAAGTTGATATCAGCAAACTTCAAACATTATGTTCCCGGCCATGGCCCGACGGGCGACAAAAAGATAGTAGAAAGCTTTCGCAAATACGTTGCTACACTTTACGGAAAAGCCACTGTCTACTATGAGGAAGGCCTTTCAGATTTCGAGATGAAGGATAAAATTGTTGCGGCACTGGCTGATTACCAGCAGTGGCCTGGATTTAATGAGAACGTAGGCAAGCATATTAGTCTTGCTGTTCTGGAAGCCGAGAAAGCATCGTTTGAGTAGTTTTTTGTGCTGGCGCACGGCTGATAAAAGGCAGGGAAAAGAGGAAAGGAAGGTCAAAAACCGGTGGTGCTTAAACATTTACTATATACAACACGAACAGCCGCTTACGAGATATGGTTGGCAAAATCTATAAAATTAGTCACTATCTTATAACTCTCAGCAGCAGTCATTTTCAGCTCAAGTGAAATCCTTTCCACTACAACCAGTTCCGGTAGTTATATTCAGTTAAAAAAGTCTTTTTTGATTTATACATCGTAAAATAGATACGACCCCTTATGGACGCCCCTTATGGAACCACAGTCACTTGTTAGCTGATTTATCTACAAGCTTACCGTCGATAAATTTATGTAAAATACTGGACACGAACGTTTGATATGGCATGCCTTCCATTAACGCCCTGGCCTGTAAAGAACGCAGATCCCTGGAGGACAACCTAATATTTATACGGGCATCCTTTTTAAATGTTGCCTCAGCGACAGATGCATGGCGCTTGATTTGCTGTTTTTCTGTTTTAGATTTTTTCAATTTTCCTGATTCGAATGCATCAAGAATTT
>JAADJE010000016.1 GCA_013150915.1 Gammaproteobacteria bacterium | reverse complement strand
TGATGGGGTGGCAGCGCTGTTCTTGTAAAATTTTCAGGCTTTGCCAATTGAGATATTCAGGTCTGATTGCATGTTTTGTTTACTTTCCACGGCTGCGTTGAAATGAATATGATATGCACTAAAAGCCTGAATCCCGAACACCACAAGTTTATACTCGTGGTGATTGAAATTTAGGTGTCACTGAACGTCCTCTTTATCCCATGGCTGTGTTGAAATTCCTCGCAATAGAACGACTATTACTCGTCATTTCGCCTTACCATGAAATAAATATGACGCACATTGACACCTAAATCTGAAACACCACGAGTATAGTGTAAATCTTTAAGCGTGTTAGAACATTACAACATGGTAATGTTATCCGTCAGGAACTGGCAATAGTATTGAAATATGAAAATTCTTTTGATTGAAGACGACAAAGATGCTGCTGCTTACCTGAGCAAGGGGCTTGTTGAAAGTGGTTTCAGTGTTGCTCATGCTGACAATGGTGATGATGGTCTTCACATGGCACTTGCGTCAGACTATGACGTTCTGCTGGTAGACCGTATGCTCCCAGGTCATGATGGTCTGTCCATCATCGTCATGCTACGGGCCGGTGGCGACAGAACACCGGCCCTGGTCTTGTCAGCACTGGGTGAGGTGGACGACCGGGTTGCCGGTTTGAAAGCAGGAGGGGATGATTATATGGTCAAGCCCTATGCTTTTTCAGAGTTGCTGGCGCGGCTTGAAGCGCTGGTACGCCGCGCCCAGCCTCAAATCGAGCTGTCGCAACTTGAGGTGGCGGATCTTGTGCTGGACCTGAAAACCCACAGGGTGACACGTTCCGGCAAACGGATTCATTTGCGGCCGCGTGAGTTTCGATTACTGGAGTTTTTCATGCAGCATCATGGACAAGTGGTGACGCGCACCATGCTTTTGGAGAAGGTGTGGGGTTACAGTTTTGATCCGCATACCAACGTCATTGATGTCCATATCAGCAGATTGCGTATCAAAATCGACAAGGGATTTGAACCACCTCTGCTGCATACTGTTCGTGGTGCAGGGTACAAACTCAGTGCGTCCCCGTAAGCTGTTAAAAACCTCAGTGCTGCGGCTTGCGCTGCAATACACCGCATTGTATGCAATCGTACTGGGCATATTGTTTTCTATTCTGTACTGGTCTGGCAGCCGGTATGTCAGCGCCCCTCTGAAAAAAGATATCCAACAGGAATTATTGATGCTGTCTCAGATATTTGACAAGGATGGCAGTGAGCGCCTTGCTGAAACAATTAACGGACGTATACACAGGGAGGAAACATTGCACGAAGGCCGGTTTTATTTGCTGGCGACAGATAATGGTCTGCCCATCGCCGGTAATCTTACGAAATGGCCTTACGAAGCTGATGTGTTGCTTGGTGGTAGTGAGGTCAGCAATATCTGGTTAGATGATGACATCATGCTGGGAGAGGTTTATAAAAATGATGCATACATGCCAGCCATTGCACGGGATTTTTCCGATGGCAGTCGCCTGCTGCTTGCCCGCGGAGTTGAGCAGGATAACCAACTGCGTGAGTTTAGCGAAAACCTGCTGGACTCTATGGGCATAGTCGTGTTCTCCGCTTTACTAATGGGGGTGTTCCTGGGGCATGCAGTGCTGCAAAGAATAGATGCGATCAATATGACCGCCGCTGATATTATGGCGGGTGATCTTTCACGGAGAATACCCGTTAGCAAAAGAAGTGACGAATTTGATGAACTGGCGCAGCATCTCAACGACATGCTGGAACGGATTGAAGGGGTGATGATAGGGATGCGCGAAGTGACCGACAGTGTGGCCCATGACCTCAAAAGCCCCATTACCCGGATACGTAACAGAATGGAAGTGACGTTGTTGCAGGAACACTCCGATGAAGCAGAATATCGTCATGTTATGGAACAGACGATCAAAGACACCGACATCATGATCAAGATATTCAAATCGGTACTGCAAACGGCACAAGCCAATGCCGGAACCATCCGCGCAGACCTGTCACCCGTGAACCTGTCAAAGCTGGTGCAGGAAATGGGCGAACTCTTTACACCTGTGGCGGAAGAAGCGGGACTCACGATGAAGATCGTGAGTGGAGAGCCTGTGTTAGTCACAGGCAATCGCAATATGCTGGCACAAGCGATCAGCAATCTGCTGGATAATGCCATAAAGTACACCCCGCATGGCGGATACCTGTGTCTGAGTCTTGTCCCGCACAATGACTCGGTGGATGTTGTGATCGAGGACAGTGGTCCCGGCATACCTGAAAAAGAACATCAGCATGTGAGGCAGCGCTTTGTCAGGCTTAATTCTGCGCAGCAGTTGGAAGGTAGTGGATTGGGGCTCAGTTTTGTTGATGCCATTGTGCGCCTGCATGGCGCACCGCTGATTTTTGAAGACAACAAGCCTGGGCTGCGGGCAATTATCCGTTTTCAGGCAGACAAACCCGGCTAGGAATTGATGGACGAAAAATATCCCGCCAATCAGAAACAACAGGCCACCTCCTGGGTTTTGATCAATGGATTGAAAAGTGTGAGAAGCTGACAGACCGAAAATAAAAACCCCGGAGCGTGAACCAAAAAAAACTGGGGTGACAATAATATTAAGTATCTTTGATAATCTGTCACCTTAATCCGGAAGCGGGGAAAGCCGTAGATGCTTTCCCCGCAATCATCAGGCTACAGCTTCAGCTTTTTCTTCCGCAGAGAAGTTTAATACACCTTTGAAACCAATCGGTCCTTCTCCGTTATAGGTCATTTCACCAGTTAATGTTTGCCCATCATCCGTGGATGAAACTTTAAGGGCGGCGACATTTTGACCGACACGGTAACCGATAATCCACGGGCCGCCGGGATGTCGGGGCGCATCGGGACCACCCCACTGATTTTCAGCCTGATATAAGGCCATAGTAGACTCCTTCAATTTATTTTATCTGTCCATGAATTGCTATTAGATGCACAGGTGTTGAGACGATTACACCTGAATAACAAAACAAACATAGCTGGAAAAATCTACATTAAGAAACGAGCATGTAATAACTTCTTTGTTTAACCTAAATTAATCAGTTGAACCGTAGCGAGAGCGGCTAAGGTGCTCAAGATCAATGATTTTTTCGGTTATTTTGAATGAAAGCGTATCACCCATACGGTGAGTTCAAAATATTCGAAAAAGTCTTTTAGATTGAGTGCATTAGACGTTCGCAGTAGGCTCAACTGATTAGTTTAGGTTTAAGCATTTATTATTTCAACTGAGGCGGTAACCATCCTGATGGAGGAGGAAGGACATTCCATCTGATTGTTGACAGATTCCCCATCAAACGAGTACAGTCCCGCTACTTATCTTCAGGTGTCCCGACGGCTTTCGCCCGAGGGATGAAACGGGAAGCCGGTGCATTTCTGCCCTTAGTTTGGCAGGGAATA
>JAADJE010000069.1:18114-35617 GCA_013150915.1 Gammaproteobacteria bacterium | reverse complement strand
ACCAAATGCGAGAACAAAGTATCGACCTGAAACTTTTATAAGAAATGCTGCAGCTATATTAGATGTCTTTCCTATTCGCGATATGTCTATTAATTCAGAAAACAATGATGACCACTTAGGATACCTGCCGGGAGTTGGCTTAATATACAGATAACTTTTGCCTGAGCCTGAAATAGGTATAGTTATTGGGTCTTTACAATCATCTTCTTTGATTATTCTATCGCGCTTTTTAAATTCCTCTTTAACGAGATAAATGCTTAGGTGTGCTGTATTTTTTTCTTTTGGCATTATCTCTCCATGTGCGGCTAACAGTTATATCGACAGGGCCTGTATATTACGACATATCCAGATTCTGTATACGACAGCGTTTATTTTGTAGATATTCATTCAAATTACCATGCTAGCAAACAATTTACAGTCCTGACTAAGATAATATTGATTTTGTGTAATACAGAAGCATTAATTTCAAGTTCTCCTTTTAATACCAGTATATAGATACGCACATTGTAGGAATAGTGGTTAGCGCTAATTGTTTGTTGTGGGTCAAATTAAGACTGTTTCACTCAACATGAAATCGTCTGCTATTGAGAATTCTAAAGATTATTCAGATTATTATAATTCATCTACCATGTTTCGAAAGCAGAAGTCATAATTTACAACAGGCAAAGGTTCCAATATCTATTTTGACTCACAATCTTTTTTTGGGTTGTCGATACGCGGGTGAAAGAGAATCGCGCCGAGGCGGCGCTCCTACAATGTGCTTTTGATTCTGGTGTTGACCTTAAAACCGTTCAGGCTTGCCGAGAAGCACAGGGTGAGTTGGGGTTTCGGGGTGTGCTTGTCTGAGGGCACAACCCGAGTTCACACCCCGCCAGCTTATCCGAGCATCGCAGGGAACCCGAAGGGCAAGCATGCGGGTGGCTGGAATCTTTAATGTGTCAACAGACTTGATTATAAAAAAGTTGAAATACCGACGTACAGCAAATCCTGCCAGAGCTTTCGCCATGTATGTTTGCCAGGAATATGGCAATATGAGTTTGAGAAATATCAAGCAGTTGTTTGGCCTTGGCCATACTGGCAGTGCATCATATTCTATCAACAAGATTAGGCATGAATTAGGGAGAGGCAAGTGGAAGAAGGAAGAAAAAGATTAGCCGTTGTAAAAATTTTGGCAAGGCTGTCGCCTTTTATAAATTGCTGGGTAATCAGACGAGACAAAAAATACTTTTATATTAATAAAAAGTGAACTTTGTGTCTGTGATATTGCTGAGTCGATTAACTTGTCCGTTCCTGCTACGAGTCAACAACTTAAAATGTTAAAGCAGGCAGGGATTCTGGTTCAACGCAATACAGGTAAAATGGTTTACTACTCATTTGCCAACCCGGAAGTCGAAGGTGTTATAACATCTTTGTTATCTAATATCATAGAGAAAATATGAACATAAACCCCGACCTAAACTCTCGCCTTAAAGATTATGAAGATTTTAATTGTTGAAGACGAACCCAAAACAGCAGCATTCGTCAACCAGGGTTTCACCGAAGAAGGCTTTGTGGTCGATGTTGCTATCGACGGCGCGGATGGACTTCATCTGGCGATGACCGGTGACTACGATATGATCGTGCTCGATATTATGCTGCCGAAGCAAGATGGCTGGTCAGTACTCCAGGAAATCCGGAAACATCGGCCTGACCAATGCGTGATCGTGCTCACTGCGCTGGATGCCCTTGCTGAGCGGGTCAAGGGCTTGAGCCTGGGAGCGGACGATTATTTGATCAAACCCTTCGCTTTTTCCGAATTGCTTGCGCGTGTACGTAACCTGTTGCGGCGTGGGTCGGTACGGCAGGAGCTGGTGCTGAGGTTTGCCGATATTGAAATGGACCTGTCACGACATCGGGCTTCGAGAGGAAGGATTCCATTGGATCTTGCCCCCCAGGAGTATCGCTTACTGGAATATCTATTACGCCATTCCGGCGAGGTATTGACTCGTACGCGGCTCGCCGAGCAGCTATGGGATATGAACTTTGACGGCGATAGCAACGTCATTGATGTCGCGATCCGCAGGCTGCGCAGGAAAGTCGATAATCCCTGTCAACGAAAGTTGATTCATACCCTGCGAGGTGTAGGTTATGTTCTGGATGAGCGTGACTGAGGTGGCCACTGCAAGAGAAGGTTCGATTGCTGTGCGTCTCACCGCCTGGTATGCGCTGCTCAGTGTTGTGCTGATCGCCTTCTCCGGCAGCATATTATATTGGGTGGCAGTGAACCACCTTCGTCAGGAGGATGACAAGCTCCTTACGGCCAAGATCTCCGAGTTACGCGCTGTACTGTTACTGCATCGTAATGACTACGCGGCGTTGCGCGAGGAGGTTGATCAGGAGGCTACCTCGTTTCGAGGTATCCACCTACGGGTACTGAATGCCCAGGGTGACATCATCGCAGAAAGTCCTGTGTCCAGCACAACGGCCGGCGATGACACCCCGTTTGCCACCGCACGGCTTCAGGCTGATGAGCGCGGTCGGGATTGGGTTGCCGGGAATGGGAAGACTTACCGCGTGATGTCTAGCAACTTCGAGATAGGTTCCCGTTACACAGTACACGCGGCCATGAGCCTGTTGAAAGATGAGCAATTTCTGGCGGCCTACCGGAGTACATTGCTACTGGCCGTTGCCTTCGCCCTGTTGGTGGCCATCGCTACAGGTTATTTTATTGCCCGCAGAGGCTTGCAGCCCATCTCCCGCCTCGCCGTTATCGTCGATGAGCTGGGCGCGGGACATCTGCACCGACGGGTTGGCGACGAAGCCTGGCCTTCGGAGCTGCGTCCGCTTGCGACAAACTTCGATCACCTCCTGGCACGACTGGAAGATTCGTTCGCCCGCATCTCGCGTTTCTCGGCGGATATCGCCCACGAACTGCGCACTCCGCTCCATATTCTCCGGGGCGAAGCAGAGATCGCCCTGTCCAGGGGGCGGTCGCGCGAGGATTACCGGGCATGTATCGAATCCGCAGTGGATGAGTACGACCGTCTGTCCCACCTGGTGGATGGGCTGTTGTTCCTGGCTTCCACTGAACAACCGGATAAGCAACTCGAGAAGCGATCACTGGACCTTACACAGGAGATCGATGCCGTGTGCGCCTTTTACCAGGCGATGGCTGACGAGTTGGGTATCACTCTGCTGGCCGGTGGCAGCGGGCAGTTGGTCGCGGATCCCAACCTCCTGCGACGCGCGCTGGGCAATCTCGTGGCGAATGCGCTACGTCATACGCCGAGTGGTGGACGTGTCGTCGTCGAGGCGAAGACTACCCCGAACCATGCCGTCGAGATCGTCGTGAGCGATACCGGGTGCGGGATAGCGCCAGAATATATGCCGCGTATTTTCGACCGCTTTTACCGTGTTGACGGGGCCCGGCCACGGCAGGGGAAAAGCACCGGTCTCGGTCTTGCCATTGTCCGGTCGATCATCCAGTTACACGGTGGAACCGTTTCGATCAACAGCGAACCTGGTCAGGGTACGACCGTCACGC
Source organism: Gammaproteobacteria bacterium (assembly GCA_013150915.1). Classification (GTDB taxonomy): domain Bacteria; phylum Pseudomonadota; class Gammaproteobacteria; order BMS3Bbin11; family BMS3Bbin11; genus BMS3Bbin11. The sequence continues at coordinate 32,094 of JAADJE010000069.1, read as the reverse complement.
TGACATTTCCTTCCCCAGTCAATTCAACCTGACCCGGCCAATCTCTCGATCTACCGGTGTCTTAAGATTCAGCGCGAGTGAAGATGACCAAACGGTCAGGTTGTCGTCACTTTCTGGTCCCCCTTGTCTGTTTATCATACTCCGGTCAAACATAACCATTGCCCGGTGAAGCACGGAGAAGATGAAGCACCTGTCGATTGCCTGTATGGTGCTGTTGCTCGCCGGTTGCGCGAGCTTCACGCCCAAACCACTGGATCCGGAGGCACGGCAGGTGGCGTTCGAATCACGCCGCCTCACGAGTTCCGGCGTCCGCCAGTTTTTTGAGCACACCCTGGATCGCGCGATCGCACCCTGGCCACCAAAATCCTGGGACCTCGCGACGCTCACACTGGCGGCCTACTATTTCCAGCCCGGTCTCGATGTGGCGCATGCCCGCAGTCTGCTTGCACAGGCCGGCGTCATCACAGCAGGGGCCCGCCCGAATCCCACGCTACCCGCATCCTTTGAGTACAATACGGATGTGCCCGCGGGCATTTCCCCGTGGACCAATGGTCTGGGCATCGCTGTGCCGATCGAAACGGCCGGCAAACGAGCTTACCGCATTCAACAGGCGCAACATCTCGCGCAAGCAGCAAGACTTCGTGAGATAGACAGGCTGTGGCAAGCGCGCAGTCGCGTGCGGAGCAAGCTCCTGTCCGCTTACCCAACCGAGGCCCTGGCGCGGTGGCAAAGAGACCTCCAGCAGGAGATAGTCCGGTTGCTGGAACGCAGATTTGCGGTTGGATTTGCCTCCCAGCCAGAGATGACCCAGGCTCACCTTGCGCTCAATCAGGCCATACTGGCCTTGCAGAAAAATCGGACACAGCGCGCCGAGAATCTTGCCCGGGTCGCGGCCTCAGTCGGCGTACCCGGTAACGTCATCGAAGGTGTAGCCATTTCTTTCGATGCTTTTAATCTGCTTCCATCGGTTTCTGGGTTGCCGTCTGTCGATATGCGACGTCAGGCTTTGTTACGCCGGCCTGATGTCCTGGCGGCGCTGGCAGATTACGAGGCGAGTCAGTCCGCACTGCAACTGGAAGTTGCCAAACAATATCCTGACATTTCTTTAGGCCCTGGCTATCTCTGGGATGCCGGCAAGGTGAAATGGTCGCTCGGGCTATCGCTTGTGCTGCCATTGTTTAACCGTAACACAGGCCCCATCGCCGAGGCCGAGGCACGTCGTAAAAAGGGGGGCGCGATCTTTTTGGCCATTCAGGCCAGAGCAATCGCGGAAGTGGAACAGGCATTGGCGGGCTACGGACGCGCTGTCCAGATGGTTGATACTGCCGATACCCTGTTGCGTAATCAGAAAAAAAAGGAACAGGCTGTCAGTGCAGCCTACAGGGCTGGTGAAACGGATCGGTTGGCACTGCTGAGCGCGCAGTATGAAACCGTGACCGCTGAGTTCACACGTGCCAACGCCTTGATGCAGGCACAGCAGATTCTCGGGCGGCTGGAGGATGCACTGCGCCTACCGTTGGGTGCTGACACGTTTGTTCCTACTGCGGCGCGTGCGGTCTCATTGAAACAGGTTCACTAAGAGAAAAACATGAAGAAGAAATCAGTAGTAATTTTTATTGCGAGTGTGGCGATCGCGGTCCTTGCTGTTTGGGGATTCATGAAGGGACGTGAAGAACTCACTCGGGAACAGCAGCATGAAGCGCCCATCAAGGTGCCGTTGCGGGTGAAAAACGAGGCAGGCGGGCCGGTGGTCACCTTCGATGCGGCTACGCAAAAACGGGCCGATATCGCCGTAGCTACGGCAGTACCAGGTACCCGGCGTGCCGATATCGAAGCGTTAGCAGTGGTTCTGCCAGCGCAGGGATTGATCGAGCTGCGTAATCGCTACGTGGCAGCGACGGCACAGGCTGACAGGGCAAGTGCCGCCTTGCATGCATCACGCCGGGAATATGAGCGCCTCGAGGCACTGCACGGAGATGATCGGAATATCTCGGACAGGGTGTTGCAGGCAGCTGAAGTAGCCTGGCGTAGCGATGAAGCGGCCGTGCGCGCTGCACAAGCCGCCGTCGATGCGCTCAAACGTAGCGCAAGGCAACAATGGGGGACAGTGTTGACCTTGGCAGTGGTGGAAAATGCATCGAGCTTTCAGCGTCTCACAATGCAAAAGGAGGTGCTACTGCGGGTCGCGGCGCCGTCAGGCGTCCGTTTGTTGACGCCGCCTGCGACAGTGAGCGTGGTCCACGACGATGGTCGGCTCAGTACCGCTCGGCTGATTTCCCCGTCACCCCAGGCCGATCCGCGTATTCAGGGTCCTGCCTTTTTCTATGCGGCCACGGCCGCAGGGTTGCTACCCGGTACCACGCTGACAACCCGTTTGCCTGTCGGACCGGAGAAAACAGGGGCCATGATACCTGCGTCCGCCGTGGTCTGGTGGCAAGGCAAGGGATGGTTCTACGTCCAAAGTGAGCCGAATCAGTTTGTACGGCGTGAACTTATCGGTGCAATGCCGGTCGCGGAGGGCTGGTTTGTTCCACAACTTCAGCCGGTACAGGTTGTGGTGAGAGGTGCCCAGATATTGCTCTCGGAAGAGCTACGCGGACAGATCCAGGCCGGTGGCGAAGACGGATGAACCCAATCCCTCGTACCGGCCTGCTGGCCGCTGTCATTGGTTTCTCCCTGCGTTACAAGGGTGCAGTCATTACGCTTGCGCTGCTGTTTGCAGGCTACGGTCTTTACGCGTTTAGCGGTGCCCGCTACGATGTTTTCCCTGAGTTTGCTCCGCCCCAGGTGTCAATCCAGACGGAGGCCCCCGGCCTGGCACCGGAACAGGTCGAGGTGCTGGTAACCCAGCCCATCGAAAACGCAATCAACGGTGTGCCGGGTGTACAGGCACTGCGCTCGCAGTCGATTCAGGGACTGTCAATTATCACCGTTACCTTCGATCCCAAAAGCGATATCTACCGCGACCGCCAGAATCTGGGTGAACGCCTGGCCACCCTGGCGACGCAGATGCCTGGCGGAGTGGAGGCTCCCGGGATGTCTCCGTTGACGTCTTCCACCAGCGTGGTGCTGGTGGTCGGTCTCACGTCACCAAAGCGCTCGCTGATGGAATTGCGCACGCTTGCCGACTGGACGCTCAAGCCACGCCTGCTTGCTGTACACGGTGTGTCCAAGGTGGCGGTATTCGGCGGTCAGGTGAAGGAGTATCAGATACAGGTCGATCCCCGCCGGCTGGTCAAGTATGGATTTGCCCTGAGTGACGTTCTCGCAGTCGCCCGACGTGCCACCGGGGTGCGTGGCGCAGGGTTCATCGACAACGCCAACCAGCGCATCGTTCTACAAACCTACGGCCAGTCCCAGAACGCCGACCGGCTCGCACGTACCGTCCTGCGCCACCAGGACGGCGCCAATCTAACGCTGGCCGATGTCGCCCAGGTGCGTATTGCACCCGAGCCACCCATCGGCGCTGCCACCGTTGACGGGGTGCCGGGTGTGCAACTGGTTATCTCCGGGCAATACGGCACCAACACCCTGGCGGTCACCAGGGCCCTGGAGCGTTCACTAACCAGTTTACGGCCGGCACTCGCATCCGAACAGGTGGTGCTGCATACCGAGGTATTCCGGCCTGCGGACTTCATCCAGAGTGCGACCCGTAACGTACAGCATTCCCTCATCCTGGGTGCGATCCTGGTGGTGGCAGTGGTGGTACTGTTCCTGTTTAACTGGCGTACTTCAGCCATCTCCCTTGCCGCCATTCCACTGTCCATGCTGGCTGCGGTCACTATCCTCAATCAGCAAGGTTTTAGCCTCAACACCATGACGCTGGGTGGACTGGCCATTGCCATCGGGCTATTGGTTGATGATGCCATTATTGTGGTCGAGAATGTCTACCGGCGGTTGCGGGAAAATCAGCATGTCCCGCAACCGTCGCCGGTCTTCCTGGTGGTGTTCGATGCTGCGCTGGAAGTGCGCAGCGCCGTAGTCTATGCGACGCTGGCTATTGCACTGGTGCTCATACCGGTGCTCACGCTTTCGGGGCTGGCCGGACGGTTGTTCTCCCCCCTCGCGATCGCCTATCTAACGGCGACCCTGGCTTCGCTGGTCGTGGCAATTACTGTCACGCCGGCATTGTGCCTTGCACTTCTTCCGGGGAGCATACTCCCCGAACGCGACGCGCCGGTTGCCCGCTGGCTGAAGAAGAAGTACCGCTCGCTTATTGCCGGCGTCGAACGGCGCTATCGTCCCGTGATCGTGGTGGTCGGGTCGCTTACGCTGGCGGGACTGGTGGCACTGCCTTTCTTTGGCGGTAGCTTCCTGCCTGAGCTCAAGGAAGGGCACTACATCGTGCATATGGCGGCAGTGCCCGGTACCTCGCTCACCGAATCGCTGCGCATTGGTCGCCAGGTATCGGCAGAACTGATGCGGCTTCCCATCGTGCGCGCGGTCAGCCAGCGGGTTGGCCGGGCCGAAAAAGCCGACGACACCTTTGGCACCCACTACAGCGAATTCGAGGTAGATCTTAAGCCGCTGTCCGGAAAAGAGGCCGAGTTTGCCAAGGTGGACATTCGCAATGCCCTGGCGCGCATCCCCGGCGTCAACTTTGCCGTCAATACCTTCCTTACCGAGCGCGTCGAGGAAACGCTTTCTGGTTACACCGCTTCCGTGGTGGTCAATATATACGGTAATGATCTCGATACCCTTGATGCCGAGGCTCTGCGAGTCGCACAAACCTTGAACCAGATCCCGGGTGCTACCGAAGTCCAGATCCAGTCCCCACCAGGTACGCCGCAGATAGGGATTCGGCTGCGTCCTGAAGCACTGGCGCGCTGGGGATTTGATGCGGTGGACGTGCTCGCTGTGGTGCAGACTGCCTTTCAAGGGGCGTTAGTCGGTCAGGTCTATAGCGGTAACCGCGTGTTCAACGTGAACGTTATCCTGTCGCCGTCCGAGCGCAAAAGCATCGCGGACATACGGACGCTGCCGCTACGCAATACCGCGGGCACCTTTGTGCGCCTGGGCCAACTGGCCGAGGTCTATGCGACATCTGGTCGCTATGTGGTGTTGCACAACGGTGCCCGCCGTGTTCAGGCGATCACCAGCAACGTCACCGGTCGGAACGTGACCTCCTTCGTCGCGGAGGCGAAGCGACGCATCAGGCAAGATGTCCACCTTGCGCCTGGAAACTACGTGGAATTCGGTGGTACTGCTAAAGCCCAGGCCGCATCAGTACGGGATTTGATCGTTAATTCAACGATTGCCGCCATCGCCGTCGGCTTGTTATTGTGGATCGTGCTGGGATATGTGCGAAACCTCATTCTGGTGTTGCTCAACCTGCCCTTTGGCCTGGCGGGAGGCGTCCTGGTCGTGTTTGCGACCGGTGGGGGTATCTCTTTGGGTTCTTTGGTAGGCTTCGTTACGTTGTTTGGTATCACGCTGCGCAATTCCGTGATGTTGCTCTCCCACTACGAGCATCTGGTCTCCGTCGAGGGTATGCAGTGGGGACCGGAAACAGCGCTGCGCGGTGCAATGGAACGCTTGACGCCGATCCTTATGACCGCACTCGCCACTGCTTTGGGTCTGTTGCCACTGGCTATCGGCAGTGGTGATCCAGGACGCGAAATCGAAGGTCCAATGGCGTTAGTGATCCTGGGCGGACTCTTTACCTCTACCGCGCTTAACCTGCTTGTGATGCCGAGTCTGGCACTGCGCTACGGCCGGTTTGTGAAAGCAGATTCACAGTGTGAATTCCCGGTGCGGGCCGAGCAAATACCCGATGAGAGGTGAGTCAGGACAATCTCATGTCCGCTTTGGGAAAAACTTATATCAATTCAAGAAATAAAATAATCCCATCATGGGCAAACTAATCAGATAAGCAGACCTCATCAAGCAACGCACTCAATTCATATAATGGCAAACCAACCACCCCACTATAACTTCCCTGTAGATCAACAATAAACTTTGCAGCAACACCTTGTATAGCATAGGCACCGGCCTTGTCGGCAGGCTCACCTGTTTCCCAATATTGTTCAATCTCATCAATTTTGAGTGGCTTGAAAAAGACAGTGCTCTTACTCAGTGCCTGGCGCACATTGTTACCATCAAAAAGACAGATGGCAGATAAAACCCTGTGCGACCGGCCGGATAAGCCTTTCAACATTGCGATGCCATCTTCTCGATTGGCTGGCTTGCCAACAACTTCTTCATCAAGCTCTATACAGGTGTCTGCTCCCAATACAATAAATGCGGCGGCCTGTTTGCCTCCTGCTGAGGACACCGGAAATGAGGAAGTCAATCGGGAATAACCGGCGACTGCTTTTTCCTTTGCCAGACGGGACACATATTGCTCTGGTGTCTCTGTTTCATGCTGAGATTCATCTACATCAAGCCCCTTGATCAGCTCAAAATTAATACCAATCTGTTTGAGTAGTTCACTGCGGCGTGGTGATGCTGAGGCCAGATACAAATAGGGTTCTGAGAACCTTTGATCACCCACCCTGCTCGCCTCTATGGTAGGGCAGCCCGGCGATAATACTCCAGGCACGATAAAGCTGCTCGGCCAGAACGACACGAACCAGTGGATGAGCGAAAGTCATCTTCGACAGAGACCAGCATTCATCCGCGCGGTCAATACAGGCCTGAGAAAGTCCTTCTGGCCCACCGATGAGAAGCGTTACATCCTGCCCACCCACCAGCCACTTTTCCATGCTGAGCGCCAGTTGCTCGGTATTCTTTTCCCTGCCGCTACGCTCCATTGCGATGACCCGTGAACCATCCGGGATTGCCTGCAGCAAGCGCTCACCTTCATCGCGATTGATGCGTGCGACATCGGCACCTTTGCTGCGTTTACCGGCATTGATTTCAATCAGCTTTATTGAACAATGGCGAGGCATGCGACGGGCATATTCATGATAGGCCTGATCGACCCATTGTGGCATCTTGCGACCGACGGCGATGAGATGAATCTGCATAAGGGAGTCTTAATTCTACTTTTAACTTTCAGCTTTTAACTTTTAACTTTTTACTTTTAACTTTTTACTTTTAACTTTTTACTTTCAGCCTTTCCTGCTTTTTTCGACGATCTGGCGCAGTTCTTCACCCCACAGCTTCTCCAGATCATAAAATACACGGGCATCCGCCTGCATGATATGAGTGATGACATCATTGAGATCAACGAGCACCCATTCCGCCTCTTCCTGCCCTTCTACACCGAGTGGGCGATGGGCATGATCTTTCATGTAATCAACCAGCTTGTCAGCGATGGCATTGACATGACGGGACGACGTACCGGTCGCCAGTATCATAAAATCGGTAATATCGGTCAGCCCCCTTACATCCATCACCTTGATATCCTGCGCCTTGGCTTCTTCCAGCCCGGCTATAGCGGTATCCCTTACCTGTTCGGGTGTCATGGACAATTCTGTTTCCTCATATACTCACCGTTCTCATTTATCGTTTTGATAAAGTCCGTTTCGTCGAATGTAATCAAGCACTTCATCAGACAACATTCCGTCTATATCCCGCCCTTCCTTTAGCCGCTGTCGGATATCTGTTGCTGAAATATCATAGCCTTTCAGGCTAACTGGCATGACACTGGAACATCTCCTGTCACGTAGAGCTGCCACATCATCTACCCTGTATTCTGTTGCCCAATCAAGCTTCGAACACCCCCATTCACCTGCCCGCTCAATGACAATGATATGTGCCAGTTGTAAAATTTCCTTCCAATGATACCACGTAGGCAGGCTGGCGAAGGCGTCACCGCCCATTACCAGACACAACCTGTCTACAGGATATTGCTGCCGGAAAGACTGCAGGGTCGGCACTGTCCATGAAGGCCCGCTGCGTTCCAGTTCACGCTTGTCCAGAATAAAATCGGGATACTCCCGCAGCGCCAGCTGTAACATTTCCACTCGCTGCTGGCTGCTGGCCTGTGGCACCGGCCGATGCGGGGGTATCGAAGCAGGCAGAATATAAACTGCATCGGCTGCCAGTTTCTGCTGCAGCTCACCCAGTGGCTTGAGGTGGCCGTAATGTACCGGATCAAAAGTACCGCCATACAGACAGATCAAACGTGGCATGGTGACCTACTGACGTATATGGCCGTCACCCAGAACGATGTATTTTTGTGATGTCAGACCTTCCAGCCCTACCGGGCCACGCACATGCAGCTTGTCGGTACTGATACCGATTTCGGCACCGAGTCCATATTCAAAGCCATCGGAGAAACGGGTCGATGCGTTGACAAGGACTGAACTGGAGTCAACCTGGCGCAGGAATTTGCGTGACTTACTGTAGTCTTCAGTGACGATGGCATCGGTATGCTGCGAGCCGTATTGATCTATGTGCTGTATTGCCTGATCAATGCCGTCGACGATGCGTATAGCCAGTATCGGAGCAAGATATTCCGACTCCCAGTCTTCATCCGTTGCCGCTTTGATATCGGCTAGAATAGTACGCGTTTTGTCACAGCCTCGTAACTCTACACCAGCATCAGCGTAACGCTGTGCCAGCCGGGGCAATACACTGCCCGCTACCGAATCCGCTACCAGCAATGTTTCCATCGCATTACAAACACCATAGCGATGCGTTTTAGAGTTATAGGCAATCTCTACGGCCTTGTCGATATCTGCCTGATCATCAATATAGACATGGCAGACACCGTGCAGATGTTTGATAACAGGTATGCTGGATTCCTTCATCACCCGCTCTATCAGACCCTTACCCCCGCGAGGAATGATGACATCGACATATTGATCCATGGTCAGTAACTTACCGACAGCTGTACGATCCCGGGTATTAATGACCTGAACGAGCGTTTCAGGCAAGCCTGCCGCCTCCAGGCCCTGCCGGAGGCAGTCTGCCAGCGCCAGATTAGAGTGCAGGGCTTCCGAGCCCCCTCTGAGAATACAGGCATTGCCTGATTTCAGGCACAATGAGGCGGCATCTGCGGTCACATTAGGGCGTGACTCATAAATGATGCCGATGACACCCAGTGGTACACGCATGCGGCCAACCTGTATACCAGAAGGCATGTAACGCATGTCGGTAATTTCACCGACAGGATCAGCTAGGGCCGCCACCTGCCGAAGTCCTTCAGCCATACCAGCGATACGCGCAACGGTTAATTCGAGACGATCCAGTAACGCGGCATCGAGTCCATGTTCACGTCCTGATTCGAGATCCCTGTTGTTTTCTATTACCAGCCTTGCTGCCTGATCCTCAATCGCAGTAGCCGCTGTCAGCAAGGCCTTATTCTTGGCACCACTATCCACCGTCGCCGCCTGTCTGCTCGCTGCTCTTGCCAGACGACCCAGCTGATCCATGTATTGTTCAATCGATTGTGTATTCATTGCTTCAAATTATTTTAAGTCCACAGATTTTCATAGACAGTTTTTCAATATCGAACCAGATTGATGCGCCTTCACTGCCGGCTCTGCCCTTGGCTATTTTATCAAGCTTTGCTATCTGCTGCAGGATTTGCTGCCATTGATCCCGATCGTGACGTTTGATTGCGCCCTCAATCTTGTGCTGATCAGCCCCCCATACTTTGTATTGCCTGAAGACCTGCCCTTTATTTGCCCCCCCCGCCAGGGCTGAGGCCATTTGTATCAGCCTTCTCACCTCACGGCCAAGCATGACGATGAGAAATACTGACTGATTTTTTTCCGCCCTCAAGGCGTCAATAATACGGTTTGTTCGTTGCCAGTCGCCTGCCAGGCAGGCATCCAGGTAGCTGAAGACGGAAAATCGGGAATTATCTGATACGGAAGACTGCAGAACTGCAAGCTGCCGCTTTGCGTCGGGAAGAGAGGTATTATCCGATGAGATATTCAGCGCCAGCAGGTCAATTTCCTGGGCGACAGCCAGAAGATTCCCTTCAAAATAATGTGTTAACAACTCGATGGATGGCTGATCAGGAAGCAAGCCTTTGTGGCGCAGACGGTGCGACAACCAGCCAGGAAAGTCTGCAAGCTTAACCTCTTTGGCTTCTGCACTAATGCCCGCCGCGTCAAGTGCTTTAAACCATTTCTGTTTCTGCCCCGCCCTGTCAACGGGGCCACAAATAACCATTAGCAGGGTATCTGGAGGAAAATTTTCTGACAACTCGACCAGCATACGACTGCCAACCTGACCGGGTTTACCGGTTGGTATACGCAACTCTATCAAGCGTTTCTCATCAAATAATGACAGGCTACTGCCTGATTGCAACAGCGCGCCCCAGTCGAATCCCTGCTCAACGACAAAACACTCACGCTCAGTGTAACCCTGTTGTCGTGCCCTTTTACGCAATGCGTCAGAGGCTTCTTCAAGTATCAGAATTTCGCTACCAAACAACAGGTAAACAGGTTCCAGATCTTTCCCGTCCGGGTCAGACAGGCTTTGTATGGCGACACGCAAGAGCCTTCAGCCTTTCTGGAATATACTAAACCGAACCATGATTAGGCTTAGTACTACCTGATACGGGACATTTTGCTCAGTATCCCCTGTGCTGCATCCCCGCGCATTTCATCACGCAACAGTCCTTCCTCCCGTGTTGCTGACAACAGCTGGCTCTGACTAAAGTTGTAATCGCGTCGTGCCGAAGCGACTGACGGCTTGATCAGCTCTTTGCCCCGACTATCAAGAACCTGATAGCTGACTTTGAAAATGAGCACATAACCCGTGGACTTGCCCCGCTCGTCAATTGTTTTGACCTCACGGCTAAAGTTAGCGCGGGTAATTTTAATAACTGCACTGTCCGAAGTTGGGCTATTGACAACGGTTACCTTGCTGGATTCCAGCCTGTCGGTAAGGATATTCTTGAGTTTGCCATCAGGTGATGAAATAGAAACCGTGCGGATTGAATCCGGTAGCACAACAGTTCCACGCAGGTGAAAACCACAACCAGAAAGCAGGCCGGTTGTTAACAGAAGAATCAGGGCAAGACGTTTCATAAAGCATCCTTAAAGGTTGATTTCATTTTCTTTATAATCCAAGTATATCGCCAAAGTCTCAAGGGTGCCTCTATTAATCCTTAGCTAACAACAATATTTACCAGTCGCCCCGGTACGACGATTATCTTGCGTACTGTACACCCATCAGTATGACGTTTCACACTTTCGCTCGCCTGCGCCTGCTGCTCAATTGTAGACTGATCTGCATCTGCGGCCACCTGTATGCGGTCACGCAGTTTGCCGTTGACCTGAACAATATACTGAATTTCATCCTGTAGCATAGCGGCCTCGTCAGCAAGCGGCCAGGCCGTGTCAATAATATCACCTCCTTGACCAAGTTCCTTCCACAGTGCGGTAGTAATGTGTGGCACCACCGGGGTCAACAACAAACAGGCCGTCTCCAGCGCCTGCTGCACGACGACCCTGTCGTTATCCTGTATCGGTTTAAATTTACTGACAGCATTCATTAGCTCCATCACCGCCGCTATCGCCGTATTCATCTGCAGCCTGCGCTCTATATCATCGGTTACTTTTTTGATGGTCAGGTGAATCTGGCGATTGAGATTTTTTCCCACCTCCGACAGATTATTGGCACTGTCAGACACCACACCATCCGCCACGTGCACTGCCACCAGACGCCACAAGCGTCGAAGAAAGCGCGATGCCCCCTCAACACCTTCATCAGACCACTCCAGCGACATCTGTGGCGGCGATGCAAACATAATGAATAAACGTACCGTATCGGCACCGTAACGATCAATAAGAGACTCAGGGTCTACTGTATTGCCTTTGGACTTCGACATCTTGCTGCCGTCCATCAACACCATCCCCTGAGTCAACAGCCGCTTAATTGGCTCATCAACATGCAACAGGCCTTCGTCGCGCATCAGTTTTGTGAAAAAACGTGCATACAATAGATGCAGGATGGCATGCTCAATGCCGCCGACATACTGGTCGACCGGCAACCAGAAATCTGCCCGCTCATCAAGCATCGCCTTGTCCTGATCGGCACAGGTAAAACGTGCCAGGTACCAGGAAGACTCAAAAAATGTATCAAACGTATCGGTCTCCCTGTGTGCATCAGCACCGCATGATGGGCATTTCACGTGGGTAAAGTCAGGATGATCGACTAACGGCGAACGGGCACCGTCAAGTTCTACATCAAGCGGCAGTACTACAGGTAAATCCTCATCCGGTACCGGGACTGTGCCACAATCATCACAATAAATAACAGGCACTGGACAACCCCAGTAACGCTGCCGGGAAATACCCCAATCGCGTAACCGGTAATTCACACGACGCTCACCTTTAGCCTGCTGCTGCAAGTATTCAGTAATGGCATCAAAAGCCTGTTCCGAGCTCAGGCCATCAAACTGACCGGAATTCTTCAACACACCGTAGTCGGTAAATGCCGCTGTCAAGGGTTGCTCCAGTTCCCCGTCGACCGGGTAAACAACTGGCTTGACCGGAATACCGTATTTACCGGCAAATTCGAAATCCCGCTGATCATGCGCCGGTACGGCCATCACAGCACCGGTGCCGTAACCCATCAAAACAAAATTTGCAACCCAGACCGGAATGTCTTCATCTGTAACAGGGTGGCTAACAACGAGCCCGGTAGCCATGCCCTTTTTTTCCATGGTCTCCATGGCCGCCTCGGCAGTCTCGGTGGTGCGGCATTCTTCGATAAACGCCTGTAGATCAGGATTTTCCTCAGCGGCTTTCAGTGCCAACGGGTGTTCAGCAGCGACAGCCACATAGGTAACACCCATCAGGGTGTCCGGTCTTGTTGTGTAGACAACAAGATCATCCATATCCCCCTCTGCAGCAAAACTTAGCTCTGTGCCCTCCGATCGACCGATCCAGTTTCGCTGCATGGTTTTCACCGCATCCGGCCAGCCATCAAGCTTATCCAGCCCCGATAGCAACTCATCGGCGTACTCGGTGATCTTCATGAACCATTGCGGAATTTCCCGCCGTTCCACCGGGGTATCGCAACGCCAGCAGCACCCGTCGATGACCTGCTCATTGGCTAGCACTGTCTTGTCATGCGGACACCAATTAACGGGGGCGGTACGCTTGTAAACCAGGCCTTTCTGCAGCAGGCGGGTAAATAGCCATTGTTCCCAGTGGTAGTATTCCGGATCACAGGTCGCCAGTTCACGATCCCAGTCATAACCGAAGCCGAGTCGCTTCAGCTGATCACGCATATAATCAATGTTTTCATGCGTCCACTTGGCCGGTGGCACACCGTGCTTAATTGCCGCATTTTCAGCCGGCAGACCAAATGCATCCCAGCCCATCGGCTGCAAGACATTCTTCCCCTGCATCCGCTGGTAACGAGTAATCACATCACCAATGGTGTAATTCCTGACATGCCCCATATGCAGACGGCCACTGGGGTAAGGGAACATACACAGACTGTAGAAGGACTCCCGGTCGGGGTCTTCTGTTACCTTGTAGACTTTGTCCTTTTCCCACTGAGCCTGCAGCGCAGCTTCTATGTTTTGCGGGATATATTTTTGTTCCATTAACGCTGTGACTGCCTGTTGTTGTTTATTTAGGGGCGATATGCTGAAAGCAGATAAGCTGTCAGAATTATTGCTTGCCTGTTTCCAGAGCTACGTCATCCCAGTCGGCAAATGGGAAAGGCTTGTCTTCGCTATTGAATGTCAGGTACTGCAACATCCTGTAGGTATACTGGCCGAGTATACCGCCGAAACTGACCAGGCGCATATTCTTTTCACCCGTAAACAAAAGAAGCAGTATTTGAAAAATAACCAGGGTAGCGATCAATAATTCCACGATGTTAAAAATGAACACGAAAATGGCCATATAGAGGATACGCATCCAGGTAGAGTTGTCTTTCAGGCTTTTTTTGATATAGTCATTCATTACAAAACTCTTCGATTGGCAGGCAAATAAGGTCGACAGATTATAGCATTGAACACCGTTGTCAGTTTAAACCCTGTTACCCACAGACACAGGGGGACACAGAGACCTTCTGGAGGTATTTTTCTAAAAGGGTGCTGGGTCTCTCATAATG
>JAADJE010000069.1:0-18107 GCA_013150915.1 Gammaproteobacteria bacterium | reverse complement strand
CATAATGAATGGCTGTTCAATACGCCTGTTAGGTCTTTTTCTGATTTAAGGAACCTCTGATCAATTCATGAACGCGTATCTTACGTCTATAAGATCCTGATTATTTAAAAAATTATGCCTCGTTTGAGTACGTTACAGAGGCTAAATTAGACACTTTTCTAAAGGCTTTCCTTTGTATCCCTCTGCGGTTGAAACACCTTTTGATTCCACCTTTATCACATCAATCAGCCAATCTGCTAGACTTAAAGCGTGAACGATATCAGGCCACCTAAAAATATACCGCTTTTCCCATTATCGGGAGTTCTACTGTTGCCCGGCGGCGTACTTCCTCTGCATATCTTTGAACAACGTTACCTGCATATGTTCAGGGACGCTCTGCGGGGAGACGGCATCATAGGCATGATACAGCCTTCAACCAACCACTCCTATCAATCCGACCCGCCGATTTATATGACCGGCTGTACAGGTAAAATTACCCATCATGAAGACACTGATGATGGCCGAATGCTGGTAACCCTGCGCGGTCTGTATCGATTTGGTATTATCCAGGAATATGATAACGGGCGCCCTTATCGTACTGCAGAAGTTGATTACCTGCCTTCTGGAAATATATTCAGAAAGGGGGACAATAACGGCAAACACCGGAGGCTGCTCAATGCTGCCTCACTATACCTGACATTGTTGGAAGAAAAACCCTATCTCGAGCCCATACTCGAAGCAGGCATATCTGAACTGGTCACTACACTGGCCATGCACTGTCCTTTCAGCTCTACTCAGAAACAATCCCTGCTGGAAGCATCCGATGTAGAGTCCAGAGTGGATCGCCTGATTGAGTTACTGGAACTGGCAGCACTCGATGGCTGGCCAGCGGGGGAGCAGACGGTTAACTAAAGCAGTTGAAAGAAGCAGCAAACACACTGATCTTCTTCTATCTTTGAACTTTGAGCTTTGAACTTTGAACTTTAAACTTTGAACCTTAAACTTTGAACTGACGTCAAGACCTCAACGCCTCTACCGGGTGCAGGCCTGCTGCCTTGATCGCAGGATAAATCGCTGACAGGACACCGGCAAGAAATGCCACAAAAAAGCCGATGAGGATAGTCTGTATATCGAATGCTACCGGTAGCTCAAACCAGCTGGCGACGATACTCCCCAGCCCCCATCCTGCCAACAGTCCAATACTGCCGCCAACAACTGCCAGCAACACGCCTTCAACCATGAACTGCTGCAGTATGTCATTTTTCGTTGCTCCAACAGCTCGGCGTAGGCCGATCTCGCTGCGCCGTGTGTTAACGCTTACCAGCATCACATTCAGTACACCGGTAACACCGACAGCCAGGATGATTGTAGATATGCCGAGCAGAAAGAATTCCAGCATGTTTTGAAATTGCTTCTTTTTTATCAGTAATTCATAAGGAATGATCAGTTCCAGTTTCTGTTGTTTGAAACGACTGGCACCAAATATTCTGTGCAACAATGGTGTCGCCGCCGGTATACGCTGGTCATCGGCAAACTTCAGCAATAATTGACTGAATGCCAGATCGTCGATGCCCCCTTCTGACATCACGGTCATAGGAATATAAATAGACCGGGAGGTATCCGGTGCCTGGAAGCTGGCCAATTTTATCACCGGCAACCTGTCGTTACCCAGCACCCCGATGACGGTGAACCATTCCTTGCCAAGACGAAGTAATCTGCCCGTTACCTGGGTACTGGAAAAAAGATCCAGCGCAATATCCCGACCAAGTACAGCTACCCGTTGTCGACGCCGTAAATCATAGGGCGCAAGAAAGTGACCACTGGCCATCACGAGTGAAAACACCTCACGGTAGGAGGTATTTGTTCCCACCAGGCGCACGCGTTGCTGTTTTCGACCTATATATGCTGTCCTGTATTCATGCTGTACAGGTGCCATTGCCGACAACTCATGGCCCATTAGCCTTTTTAGATCGAATAACATGGCTGAATTCAGCTGCGGCTTGTCATCACTCGAGGTGCTGTTAACAATCACAGTGCTGGTGCCGAGTACGCGGACAGCACGGGAAAACTCCTCTCGGGCACCCTGACCCATGGCAACGACCACAACAAAACCGGCCACACCGATAGCAATACCGGTGATACTCAGCAGTGCCTGTAAACGCTTGATCCTCCACATATTGATAGCTGGGTGTACATGCCTGAAGAGATCTATTCTAATCATCACTATCACTACTCAGTTCACCGTCCTGCATGCGGTAGAGCTTATCGGCTGCACTCGCGATCTCTCTATCATGTGTGATCAGGACTATGGTTAAACCCTGTGTATTCAGTCGCTTGAGCAAACCAACAATTTCAGCAGAATTTTCACGATCAAGATTCCCTGTCGGTTCATCTGCCAGTAATAAACGCGGGTGATTAAATAAGGCGCGTGCAATGGCAACGCGCTGGCTTTCACCACCGGACAACTGGCTGGGCAGATGCGTCAATCTATGTCCCAGCCCGACCTGCTTCAGCAATTCAATCGCCCGTTGACGACTGTGCTCACAGGGCGGGTGGGAATAAAATCCTGGCATGGCCACATTATCCGGTAGATTAAGATAGTCAACAAAGCAGCTGGATTGAAAAATAATTCCCACCTTACGGTTCCTTATGTCAGCCAAAGCACCGTCATCCATGGTCGAGATGATCTCCTGATCCAGCACATAACTGCCCGCATCCGCAACGTCAAGACAGCCTAGGATATTCAGTAAGGTAGATTTGCCGGTACCGGACGGGCCCATGATGGCGACAAACTCCCCCTCATTAACCTCGAGTGAAACCTTTTTCAGGACAGAGATGCTCTGCCCTGGCAGTGTGTAGCATTTATCCAGTGAGTGGGCCTGTATCACGAGGCGAGCTCATTCCCCTGGGAAGCTCTGATCAATTCTGGGTGAAGTAGATTGTGATATAAACTATTCAGGGTTGAGGCACAAATCGTACGTAATAGCTGACTATTATAACGGTTTACAATGAAAACCATGGAGATTTTAGGCGTAATATACGAGTTCATAAATTGATCAGAGGCTCCCTAATACTTCACGGGGATCATGCAATAACAATTTCTCGCCACCTGACAGTCCTTTTGTCACGACAACAAACTGGCCATCACTGGGTCCGGTTTCTATCGCGACGGCCTCCGCTTTGTTCATTTTCCACAGAAAACTCACGGCCTGGTCACCGGAATAGAATACCGCCTCAACCGGCACACGTACCACATCCTCAAGTTTCGCCGCCTGTATCCGAGTACGTGCGGTCATACCCGGCCTTAGCCTTGAATCGACATCAACAATGGCAATACGGACAAGAAATCTTGGCATTTCTTCATCCTTGCCTGTCGCCAGTGTACCGATGGTTTCCACACGCCCGCTTAATAAGAGGTTGGGGTAGGCCTGTGGGCGAATTACGGCTGTCTGTCCTACTTCGATCTGGGCAATATCTGTTTCACGAATTTTCAGGTCGGTAACAATTTCAGACATATCAGGAAGAACGATGAAACCGTTGTGCTGCCAGACGGAATCTCCGACCTGAACCTTGCGCATTTCACCCTGTACGGAGACAGTTTTGTATACAACAAATCCTGGTACAGGTGCTTTTATAATTGTCTTGTCCAGCAAAGCTTTTGCAGACAGTAGTGACCTTTTCAGGGCATCGTAACGGTGATTTAAACGTATTATTACTGCATTTTTCAGAGCCAGTTTATGTTGGTTAACCTTCCCCTGCTCAACGACTTTACGCTCAAGCTCTGTCAGCTTGAGTTCTGACTGCCGAATTTCACCCGGCGCCATCATTTCACGTAGCAATTTATCCTGTTGTTTTGCCAGACCCAATGCGGTACCGGACTCACTTATTGCTGCCTTTGCCTGCTCGTATTCACGGCGTTTAGTAAAACCCTGGTCAAGTAGATCTTTCATTGATTTGGCATTTTTCTTTGCCAGGCTGTATTTTTCTTTCGCTGCCTGCAGGTCATTTTTTGATTTTGCCAGGCGCAACGGTAACTCGGCCTGTTTCAGGTTCCGGTGTTTGAGTTGAGCCACTTCGACATTGTGCAGCCTACTTTCTGTACTTGCCCTGCCCTGCTGGATGGCCAGCTGAAACTCTTCCTCTGCCTGTGCCAGCGCCGCACTGGCATCACTTATCTCTGCCGCTAGCTTCTCGATATCTTCAACAAAAGGGGCTTGATCAAACTTGACAATCACCTCACCCGGTTTAACAGTAGCGCCCTCCTGCTTGAGAAAAATGATCTTTGCTCTGTTACTGGGCAGATCTGAAGCGAGGGTGACAGAACGTCGTGCTTCGAGTATGCCTGACTCGATAATGGAAATATTAAATGAACCCTGATTCGCTCTAGCAACGACAGGTTCCTGGAACACAGCGTTCTCGATACCTTCTTTTCCGGAGATTAGAAAGAAAAAACCGGTGTAGATCGCGAGCAGGGCAACGCCCCCTTTAATTACATTTGATTTGCTTGCGGTAATTGCCATTTATCTCTCAATTGGCCACTTATCAGGTCAAGATTAAGCCGTGCCAGCTCTAAATCAATGGTTGCCGTCAGGCTGGATTGCCTCAGCTGGGCAAGATCACGCTGATTTTCCAGTAATTCGATTACATCAATCTGGCCGTCATCATATCTCTTTTTTGCCAGCATAAACCGTTTTTCTCCCAGCTCCACGGTCTTTCGTGCCAATAGCGACTTCTCTTCGTAACGGCTCATCTGGCGAACGGCTCGGCGGATTTCTGTCTTTACCGTAGCCGTAATATACCTGTAACTTCGCTCTGCCTGCTCATATTCAAGCACAGCAAGTTTTGCCTGGTTCTTTTCTGTGGCCAGGGCGAAATCTGTCGACACATTCAAGCCCACACCGATGCGCCGATCATCCACCTCAAAAGTATCCCCCAGCGACCCACCCCGTCCGACCAGTGCATAGTGAATGCTCAGGTCAATCGGAGGGCCTACCCGTTTGTTGATGATATTCATTCGCTGCAGTGCAAAATCACGACTTTCTTTTATCGCGATAATCTCCAGCCGATGGTTCAGTGCCATTTGCTGCAATACCTCGACCTCCTCTGGTATGTCGGAGACCTGCCGATCTGCCAGCAAGGAAAAATCAAAATCTACCTCATCTTCAGGATTCAGACCTAGGAGTATCTTGAGTCTGTCCAGGTCATTTTCCAGTAAGGCCTCAGAGTCTTTCACTGTCTGCCTGGAACGGGCAGCATTTAACTCTGCCTGCTCAATATCAAAACCTGAAGCCAGGTCATTCACATATTTAGCCTTGACTGCGGCAACCAGTTTGTTTGACGCGTCCAGCGCTGTTCGCTGGACGGCTATTCCCTGTTCCGCCAGGTAGGCACGATACCATGCTTGTATGACTCTGGCTGTCAGTTCTTCTGCACCAACTTCACTGACACGCTGACTGTATTTTTTGTCACGCTCTGCTTTATTCAGCGCCAGTACGCCACTGCGTTCCGGGTCAGAAAACAGCGGTCGGGTGTACTGCACTCTGAATTCGCTTAATGCGCTGGTATCAAACTGCGAGGTATAGACACCGGCCTCAACCCGTGAACCGTCACTCAGTTTGCGACTGAGTGACATCCTGTATTGCTGGCCAATCTCGGCACCAACCACAGCATTTGATCTAAGTGAAGCATTGAAATGTGTACGAAAAACAGAACGTGCGATATCCAGTGACATGTCCGATTTCTTAACCTTATCCAGTACCTGCAGATATTCATAGTTACCCATAAAGGCTGATCTAATCGCGTCATGCAAGCCCATTCCTGCATAGAGAGGCTTAGCTGCCAATAGAAGAAGGCCGACTAAAAGATATCGGGCAAAACTTCCCGATAGTGGAAGAAATTTGTATCTATTCAAGCACTGCTGCCCCACAAACTCGTCTTACCGAAATTCCGCGATCCTGGCATTAATATATTCTGGATACCCACACGGCGGGTATGACGGCCTATTATTTGGCGCCTGTAGCGTTGTAAGTGAGCGCTTGCCCACCTTCCAGGGTTCCGTCCGAGCCAACATTGATCAAAAAACTTAAACTTTGCGAAACAGAGATAGACCCGGCCAGATGAAATAATGTCGAGGTGCCACCATAAGAACCATTTGAACTGGCCGTAAATGAGCCGCCCACGATAGTCCCGGAAAGCTGTGCAGGAAAATTGGCATTATTGGAAGTCTGAATGATTGTAAGTGCAGTTCCTATAATCTCCAGCTGCAGTACAAGGGTACTTATCAGTACAGGCAGGTTCCCAGGGTTATTCGCTACCGTTGCAGTGGCATTATAAGTCCCCCCTAATGAGCCTTCATTTCCGCCGCCAGCGCCAGGGTCACCTGTCCCGGGGTCGCCTGTCCCGGGGTTACCTGTCCCGGGGTCACCCGTGGCATCGCCACTTGAGCTGCCGGTAGCAAGCAGTAGTGCTGCGGCAGCACCCGCTGCAATGCCTATCATTACTGTTTTATTCATAGCTGAACCGGCTACAGATACAGTTTTTATGGTGTATCCCGACGGGTCAGATAATGTGTAGACGCCAGCTTTTCTGAAATTATGCTCCAGAATACCTTTTTTATCTGTCACCCTTTGTGTTGTTGTCCCATCAGGTGAAGTAATCGTGATTATTGTACTTTTTAGTGGCTGACCGTTCTTACCCACCATGGATAGATGTTTTGTAACTGCGTTAGCAGCGGGCGCAAGAAGGACAAGAACTATACCGAAAATCAGCAATAATAATCGGCCTTTTTGAGACTGAAGATGTATAGATGACAAGTTAATAACCCCTTAAGATCACCGTCACAGTGTCTGAATTTCATTCAATGGACTAAGCTTGTATATTCCTATTTAAATGAAAACAAATCAATGCTCTATTATTTCAAGATATCACCTGTCTTTCTCCGACTCATTTTTCCCTTTTGGACTCTCGCAGCACTTCAATCGGTGGATATTTTTCTGCATTAA
The DNA here is from genome assembly GCA_013150915.1 of Gammaproteobacteria bacterium. Taxonomy (GTDB): domain Bacteria; phylum Pseudomonadota; class Gammaproteobacteria; order BMS3Bbin11; family BMS3Bbin11; genus BMS3Bbin11. Next base: position 11,127 of record JAADJE010000069.1, on the reverse strand, counting down.
TCATCAACTTACGCTGTACAGCATCATCCAGGTCAACACTGCAACGATCGGCCATACGCACCAGATAAATCATAACATCAGCCATCTCAAGGGCTACCTCCTCCCTGGTTTTAGCATCGAGGTTTAAGCTTTCCTCCTCGGTCATCCATTCAAAATGCTCCATCAGTTCCGCCATTTCTACGCTCAGGGCCATCACCAGGTTCTTTGGTGAGTGGAACTTTTCCCAGTCGCGGGCATCGGCAAATTCACGCAGATGTTGTTTTAGATTTTCGATATTAATCATAATTTCAAAACCACTCTGTAGTAATAAAGCCTGTTGGACTCAGTTATCATCATCCCTGGTCTTGGGTCTTGGATCTTCATAATTTTGACTTACGACTTATCATATCTTGACGGCCCAGCCTGGCAACAACTGCCCTGCATCCCTCAGTTCCGCACGGTGTAGCTCACATTTCGGATCAAATTTCTTCATCAATGTCCAGAAACGATGGGAATGATTCATTTCCTGTGTATGAACCAACTCATGCAATAACACATGATCAACCAGATCAGAAGGCAAAAACAGCATTTTGAAATTAAGACTAAGGTTTCCCTGTGCAGAGCAGGATCCCCAACGTGTTTTCTGGCCACGTATTGAAAGCCTGCTCCATTTAAGTCCAGTTGTTTTAGAGATTCCATCCAGCCGCGCTGAGAATTCTTCACGTGCCCGCGCCACCAACCAGCGTCGCAGGTTCTGAAACAGCTGTTTTTCCGATGGGTTTTTGCAAACCAGGGCCAGTGTCTCAGCCACTACCGTGGCCCTGTTCTGCGTACCTGCATGATGCCTTATATAATACTGCTGCTGCATGCAAAACAGGTTAATTATAGAGGGGAACCCAACCGCACCAGTCCGTCGCCCGTGCGGCTGGTAGGCTGATTTTTGCAGCGTCCGCTCTATCCATTGCCTTTTGCTGAGCACAAAAGCCAGCCACTGATCTTCTCGTGTCCCGCTGGGAATAACGATGAGTATCGAGCGATCAGGCCTGAGTTCGATACGAATTCGTTTGGCACGTGATGAATGTCTCAGGTGACAACTTGACACGCCAGCCACTGAAATACCTTTTAAGTATAAATCAGTCACTAAAATAAGGCGTCAAATATTGAAACAACACGGAATGAAGTATCATTTGTTGGGGCAATATAACTATACTTGACACAATTCTTTCCTGCCCTCTAATGACATGATCCCTACCCATATTGTTGCTGATCTGCACAGTCACTCAACGGCCTCGGATGGTACCTTGCTACCGACAGAGGTGGTCACGCGCGCCGCTGGCAATGATGTGGATATCCTGGCCCTGACTGATCATGATACCACTGCAGGGCTGGATGAGGCATATTGTAGCGCAAATGATAACCGTATCAGGTTAATACCTGGCATAGAATTATCAGCAACGTGGCAGGGAAGGTTATTACACATAATTGGACTTGATATTGACCCCGAGCACCCCCCTCTCAAAGAGGGGATCCGTATGCTGACGATGATGCGCGAAAGCCGGGCTGTAGAGATGGGGAAACGCCTTGCCAGGGCGGGTTACACCAACACTTATGAAAATGCACGCCGACTGGCGGGTGATGGCAATATCACACGCACCCATTTTGCCCGTTACCTGATAGAGATCGGTGCCGCAAAAGATTTCACTGATGTATTCAAGAGGTTCCTGGTACGTGGCAAACCCGGGTACTACCACGTTAACTGGTCCAGCATGGAAGATGCCGTTGCCTGGATAACCAGTGCTGGTGGCATTGCAGTCATCGCCCACCCACTGCGCTACAAACTGACTGCCAACTGGCTCAACCGTATCCTTACCGCCTTCAGAGAAACAGGTGGGGAAGGTATGGAAGTCGTCTGCGGACGTAACACCCCTGATGATAACGTACGCAGTGCCCTGTTTGCCCGAAAACATGGGCTGCTGGCATCGCAGGGATCCGATTTTCATGAACCGGGGAAATGGGTTGAACTTGGTAAACTGGCTCAACTCCCTGACGGCATGATTCCTGTCTGGCAACACTGGATGCCACGTTAATCGTTTACAGCTGTGCTATGATCTGCCCAATGTGGCCTAACACTACAACAGAGGTTCCATGAGTCTGAACGAAGAAGAAATTCAACAGGCCAGAAATGACCTCATCGAACTGAAGATTGAACATCGCGATCTCGATCATGCCATTGAACTGATGTTGGATAATGCCTACATTGATCAGTTGCGACTGCGCCGAATGAAAAAACGCAAACTGAAGCTGAAAGACAATATCGAGCGACTGGAAAGTATGGTTATCCCTGATCTGGATGCCTGACTACTACGCCCCGTACAGCAAAAAAACCTGATGAGCGAAATTACTGGTCTGCTGTCATTACTCCTACTCTTTTTTTTCTGGTATAGAAACCTTACCGTGCGTGAACTGGCGATGAAACATTCCTCAAGGGCCTGTCAGGAACAATTCTTTCAACTGCTTGACGGCAGTGTCCACCTGTCAGGTATCAAGCTTGCGCGCTGCCCGGGGCAAACCCACTGCCTGCGCCGACGATATCGATTCGCTTACTCCAGCGATCATGTCCATCGCAGCAATGGGGTCACTATCATGCTGGGGAATCGGCTTGAGAGTATTGTCTTCTCGCCTCCGCCCGAATCTATCGAAGCATGATAACAACACAACAGACAATAGCCTATACCATAGATGGTCGCCGCTATCTGAGCATAACCGATCGTTGCACACTGGCCTGCAAGTTCTGCCCCAAAACACAGGGAACGATGCAGGTACATGACTACGATCTGACATTCAGGCATCGGCCGGAGACGGAAGAAATCATTGCAGCAATAGGTGATGTCAGCAATTATTCCTGGGTAGTCTTCTGCGGTTTCGGCGAACCTACTCTCCGATTAAAAACCTTGCTTGACGTCGCACACTACGTCAAACAACAGGGGGGCCGCGTACGACTGAATACCGATGGCCTGGCCAACCTTTTCCACAAGCGAAATGTTTTACCGGAAATGGAAGGGCTCATTGATGCCCTGTCGGTCTCACTCAATGCCCAAGATGAAACCACCTATAATCACCATTGCGTCCCCGCACTGGAAAACTCGTGGCAAGCCATGCTTGATTTTCTCGAGCTGGCTCCCACATCAATCGCGGATGTCACGGCAACCGCAATCAATGGACTGGCTGGCGTTGATATAGAGGCCTGTCGTGTCCTGGCAGAAAACCGGGGAGTAAAATTCAGGCAGCGTGAACTGGGTTTTGTAGGGTAGGTATTTATTTGCTAGGAGCGTCGCTCGGCGCGATCATTTCAGACAAAAGATACGGGATTAAGGATTCGAGATTAAAGACGAAAAATTAGAACTTGGTATTTTCTTAATCTTTTATCCTTAGTCCCGAATCTTTGAACCATTTTTATGAAGAAAACATCGCGCCGGGCGACGCTCCTACCGCACATTTCTGGGCCGCTCCTTAACAAAAAAAGCCGCCTGTACGGCGGCTTTTTTTCACTGACCTGATTTTATCGACTTATTTCAATCCCTGAGTGTAGAGCGACAATTGTTTGATCTGCTTGTTTGAAAGCAGAAACGCAATAGTATTCATCATGTCATGCTTGCGTGTACCGTCTTTGAACGCATGTAACTGCTTTTCTGTGTAGGCCGCGTTCTGCCCGGAAAGCTTTGGGTACTGTACTGGAATACCCGCACCTGACGGCTCGTGACAACTCATACACGCAGGGATATTCATTTCTCGGAAACCACCACGATAGATTTTTTCACCTTCCAGAGCAGCGGCTTCATCCTGCTTGCTGACACCGACTTCACCTGCGGAAAGACTGGCATAGTAAGCATCAAGATCAGCCATATCTTTATCACTGAGTCCCGCAACCATACCTGCCATGATTGGATCCTTACGCGTACCGTCTTTAAAAGCTTTCAGCTGGGTAGTAATATAACCCGGCACCTGATCCGCTAGACGGGGATTGAGCGGTACACCACTCACACCATTTCCATCCGCACCGTGGCAAGAGGCACAAACAGCCGATTTTAGCTTGCCCTTCTCGGCATCACCTGTTGCGGCATAAGCCAGGCTAGCAGTCATCATGCTAACAACCGCCAGGGACAGAACCAGTATATTTTTCATTGTATGCTCTCCTGTAGTTTACCGGATACAAATAAAAATTATTGACCCGAAACTGTGTGCAGATTTATATCTCAAAAGCGCTCTCAGGTCAATTTAAGAAATTTCTTATATAGGGGTTAATTCTTCTTATTTGGCGTCTTGAATTTTGATTAAGCTGTTTAAAATTTGTGCGGCCATCGCGTATAATTCTTGTTGCCATAAGCTTCTGAATAGCATTGAATATCGCTCTCCTACACCAACAAACCGTAAACAAGCATGGAACGTCTGCCTGCCCAACCTACATTCATCAAGGGTGCCTACACATTACAACAGCTGCCCAATGATACAGGGGTAGAGGTCGCCTTTGCCGGACGCTCAAATGTAGGGAAATCAAGTACCCTCAACACGCTGGCAGGTGTGAAGTCCCTGGCTCGCACCAGCAAAACTCCGGGGCGGACGCAGGAAATCAATTTCTTTGACCTCGGCAATGATCGCCGTCTGGTTGATCTGCCGGGCTATGGCTATGCAAAAGTCTCAGAGGCGAAACAACGCCATTGGGCTGTGACACTGGATGAATACTTACTGTCAAGGGAAAGCCTGGTTGGTCTCGTTCTGTTAATGGACATCAGACACCCATTAAAAAAATTTGATCGCAACATGGTGCACTGGTGCACGCACGCAGGATTACCGGTGTATATCATTTTAAACAAAGCCGACAAACTCAGTCGCGGCAAAGCCAATGCAAATCTGCTTGATGTAAAACAAAAGCTCGACAAATTTCACATTGATGGAATACAGTTATTTTCCAGCCTCAACCGTACGGGTGTAGATGAGGCATTACAAAAATTGTGCGACTGGCTGGGGCTTCCCTACGGTAAATAAACCCGTTAATTTACGGTTAACGCACCAGACTTAACTGAAAAATACCTTGGAACAAATCGGGGCAACTCACGAATATTGGACAAAAGGAACCTATTCCGTTACTGTTCCGCCCGCAACAAAAAACCCGAACCACCATTTGGGAGGAGAAAGGGTCGGTTAACAGACCTGATAAAATTCCGGTCAAAGGGAAAGAATCTTGAATATTTTTTCCCTTTAACTGGAATTTTTTTTTGCCTTATATATCATCATCCAGTTTCTGAATTCACCCTGTTAGTCATAGGGGCACCCCCATTAATTCATGAATTAATGGGGGTGCCCCTATTTTTCGCTGTTAGAATATAACGATGGATACCGAATCAGGCGAAGAACGCAAGATTGCAAGCAAGCGGGCAACCTTTGCCAGTATAATTATCAATACGCTGCTCTCCGCAGGACAAATTTTTCTCGGCATAGTCGGTAACTCCCAGGCACTGGTGGCCGATGGAATCCATACCCTATCGGACCTCACTACTGATGCCCTGGTACTCTATGCCATCTGGCAAGGCAACAAAGAAGCCGATGATGACCACCCCTACGGCCACGGTCGGATTGAAACTGCCGCAACGGTTTTTCTGGGCTTATTGCTTGCCTTTGTCGGTTTGGCTATCGCTATCAATGCTGCATTACGGCTCACTGAACCAGCGACAATTATAACACCGGCGACCATCACACTGGTGATGGCTGTGATCACCATCTTCAGTAAGGAAGGCCTCTACCGTTACACCATAGACATTGCAAACCGCTATAAATCCACTATTCTGCGTGCCAATGCCTGGCACCACCGTAGCGATGCCATCTCCTCAATTGTTGTCCTGATTGGTATCGGTGGCAGCATTATGGGGCTGCCCTATTTTGATGCCCTCGCGGCCATAAGCCTTGGAACCATGATTATTCGGATGGGCTTGCTGCTAAGCTGGAATGCCCTTAAAGAACTGATAGATACTGCGCTCAGCCACGATGAAGTAGAGGCCATTCGGCAGGCAATCATCAACACTGACGGTGTGGTCGACCTGCATATGCTACGTTCACGCCTGATGGGGGGGCGCGCGCTGGTTGATGTCCACCTGCAGGTAGACGGTAATATCAGTGTCTCTGAGGGACACCAGATTTCTGAATTCGTACGACAGCGCCTCATTAACGACTTTGAGAGTGTCGATGAGGTGCTGGTTCATATCGACCCCGAAAACGACATAATCAACAACGCAAATGTGGATCTTCCGCTGCGCAGTGAAATGACAAGGTTTATAAATGAGGCCATTGCAGGTATTGACGGCTCAACACCTGCCGAGAAAATTACCTTGCACTACCTCGCCGGCAGCATCAATGTCGACCTAATTTTCCCAACAATCCCAGATATCAGCAATGAAAAACGTCAGATGATAGCCAGGAAGGTCATAGAAACCCTGCACCAGAACCCAAATATCGGCAATATTGAGATCTTCTTTCACTGTTTGCACTGAAATTACTGTCTGCGTTTGTATTTATGCACTAATCTGGTGCAAAATAGCGCCTCATTTAATTATTACCCATACCTGAGCGCGTTAAGGGCACCTGTTCTTCAGGTATTTACATAACTGGCATAAATCTTGATTGCAATTGTATTAGATACCCTGTCAAGACGTTATAAGGTTTATTAAATCTATTTCGTATAACCGTGCTTTTGCACACTAGATATTAAAAAAGAGGAAATCAATGTCCGCCGAAATTTTAAAGATGATCAAGGACAACGGGGTCAAGTTTATTGACTTTCGTTTTACAGATACCCACGGTAAAGAACAACACGTTTCCGTGCCTGCTCACACAGTTGATATAAGCGTGTTCGAAGATGGCAAAATGTTTGACGGCTCGTCCATTGCTGGCTGGAAAGGCATTAATGAATCAGACATGATCCTTATGCCTGATGCATCAACAGCCGTTATGGATCCTTTCTTTGATGATCCGACACTGATCATCCGTTGCGATATTCTCGAGCCCACTACCGGTGAGGGTTATGAAAGAGACCCGCGCTCGATTGCTCATCGTGCTGAAGCCTACCTGAAATCTACCGGTATCGCCGACACGGCTTATTTCGGGCCAGAACCAGAATTTTTTGTCTTCGACGACGTTCGCTGGGGCAATGACATGAAAGGTTCTTTTTTCAAAATCGATTCCGACGAATCTTCCTGGAACTCAGCAAAAGTATTCGAAGACGGCAACATCGGTCACCGTCCTGGCGTAAAAGGCGGTTATTTCCCCGTGCCGCCAGTTGACTCACTGCAGGACCTGCGCTCTGCCATGTGCCTGACCATGGAAGACATGGGTGTTGAAGTAGAAGTTCACCATCACGAAGTGGCGACAGCCGGTCAGTGCGAAATCGGAACTCGCTTCAATACACTGGTAAAACGTGCTGACGATAATCAAACCCTGAAGTATTGTGTACTCAATATTGCTCACGCCTACGGTAAAACGGCAACATTCATGCCTAAACCAGTCGTCGGCGACAATGGCAATGGTATGCACATCCATATGTCTTTGGCAAAAGATGGCGATAACATCTTCTCCGGTGACGAATACGGTGGACTGTCTGAAACCGCACTTTACTGCATCGGTGGAATCATTAAGCACGCAAAGGCACTGAATGCCTTTACCAACGCCTCCACCAACAGCTACAAGCGTCTGGTTCCCGGTTTCGAAGCCCCTGTGATGCTGGCTTATTCAGCCCGTAACCGCTCTGCTTCTATTCGTATTCCATTCGACAGCAACCCCAAAGGACGCCGCATTGAAATACGGTTCCCGGATTCTACCGCCAACCCTTATCTGGCATTCTCTTCACTGATGATGGCCGGCCTTGATGGCATCATCAACAAGATACACCCCGGTGAGGCTATGGATAAGGATCTGTATGACCTGCCAGCTGAAGAAGAAGCAATGATTCCTCAGGTAGCGGCCTCGTTTGAAGAAGCACTGGACGCACTGGATAATGACCGCGACTTCCTCAAAGCTGGCGGCGTATTCACTGATGACGTGATCGACGCCTTCATTGACCTGAAAATGGAAGAAGTCACACAGTTACGCATGAGCACTCACCCTGTTGAGTTCGATCTCTACTATAGCTGCTGATTCCTTCAGCATGGTTTGTTACAAAACGCCTCTAACGAGGCGTTTTGTTTTTATGGAATAGTTATATTCTCGAGGATACGAGCATGAATTCGTAGGAGCGTTGTCTCGGCGCGATTCTGTTTCATGGGCTTACGAATCACATTGAAACAATCGCGCCGAACGACGCTCCTACTTTCAATATTTTGGACAATTGCGAGAATCCCACATTAGTGTGGCCTTGAAACTTGAGCCTTGAGCCTTGAAACTATCCCTTATGATCAATAATACAAAAATAGACTACAAAATCTGTCGCTATCTGATTGAGAATATGGAAACGGCTGTGCTTTTGTTTAATTCTGAACTAAAACTGACAGCCATCAATCCTGCTGCAGAAGACCTGTTACAGGCCAGTGCACGCAAGCTCATGGGTCAACGTCACGACGTACTCTTCCCGCACAATGCCGAGTGTCGCGACATACTCACCACTATCCTGCAGGAGAACAGGACTATCACAGAGAGGGAAATCCGTCTGAAACTCATCACGGGGAGTACCATTACTGTCGATTTTGCGGCGACGCCTCTCAATCGCACACAAAAGCTTACCTCTATTATTGTTGAGATCACCCACGTTGACAGACTACTGAGGCTGGCCCGCGAAGAACATTTGCAGGAACAATACGAGACCACACGGCAAATACTCAAGGGCATCGCTCATGAAGTAAAAAATCCTCTAGGCGGTCTCCGCGGTGCAGCACAGCTGCTCGATATGGATCTTGAGAATGAAATACAGAAAGAATATACGGCTGTCATCATCAAAGAAGCTGATCGCCTATCCGATCTGGTTGACAAAATGGCAGGATCAAACCAGCCTCTGGAAATGAAACCGGTCAACATTCACATCTGCCTGGAACACGTTCGAACCCTCATCAGCGCCGAATACCCGACCCTGGTCAACATCATTACAAACTATGACCCCAGCTTGCCTGAAATATCTATCGATCAGAATGCAATGACCCAGGTTATTTTAAATATTTCGCGCAATGCCGTGCAGGCGATGCTCAATGCACCCAAGGCTTCTTCAGGAGAGCCTAATAGCCTGCAATTCAGCACGCGCCCAGTTGGTCGATTCACTATTGGCAACACGCTGCATCGCACAGTATTACAAATTGACATCAAAGATAACGGACCCGGAATCCCAGAAAAACTGCAGGCAAAAGTATTTTACCCACTGATTACCGACAAACCGGAAGGGACGGGACTTGGACTGTCCATCGTACAAAATATCATCAATCAACACCGCGGACTGGTAGAATTTACCTCGCAAACCGGCAAAACAGTATTCTCCATTTTCCTGCCGCTGATGAATGACTAAGGACTTGAGACACGCTTATGGCTAAAAAGGCAACTATCTGGCTTATTGATGATGATGACTCAATACGCTGGGTGCTGGATAAAGCTTTGTCTAAAGCAGGATTCAACACTGAAATATTCAGTTCTGCGGATGACGCACTGGAGCATCTTCAGAATACCAATAAACAACCAGAGGTTATCATTACTGATATTCGTATGCCCGGCACCAGCGGACTGGATCTACTTGAGAAATTACACAGCGAGCATCCTGAAACCCCTGTCATCATCATGACGGCACATACCGACCTTGATAGTGCCGTTGCCTCATACGACCAGGGCGCATTTGAGTACCTGCCAAAGCCCTTTGATATCAATGATGCTATTACCCTGGTAGAACGTGCCATCGAACATGCACAGACACAGAAAGTGAGCATTGCCTCGTTAGAAGAGCAAAGTACCTTGATAATAGGCAAGGCGCCTGCGATGCAGGGAATTTTCCGTGCTATTGGACGTCTCAGCCAAAGTGATCTAACCGTATTAATCTCCGGTGAATCCGGGACAGGAAAAGAACTGGTGGCAGAATCCCTGCACCAGCACAGCCCTCGCCGTAGTGGCCCTTTTATCGCTATCAATACGGGTGCCATCCCCGGTGAATTGCTTGAATCAGAACTCTTCGGCCACGAAAAAGGGGCCTTTACCGGCGCTCTGGCTCAGCATAAAGGCAGGTTCGAACAGGCCGAAGGCGGTACTCTGTTTCTCGATGAAATCGGTGACATGCCACCGGATTCGCAGACCCGTTTGTTACGCGTTCTTTCCGAAGGCCGTTTTTTCCGCGTTGGTGGCCGTAAGGAAATAAAAGCCGACGTCCGTATTGTCGCCGCGACAAACCAGGATCTGGAAAAGCGTGTCAGCGAGGGCAAGTTCCGTGAAGACCTGTTTCACCGTCTCAATGTTGTGCGTCTACGCATCCCATCATTGCATGAACGTTCCGAGGACATCCCACAGCTACTGAAATTCTTCCTCAAACGTACGGCAACAGAATTAAATGTCGAGGAGAAACAGTTCACAGACAAGACAATAAATTTCCTCAGTTCTCTGCAATGGCCGGGGAACGTCCGACAACTGGAAAACACCTGCCGTTGGTTGAGTGTCATGGCGCCATCTAAGCAGATCAGAGTTGATGATTTGCCGCAGGATATTAGAGAAAACTCAATCGACACAACAGCCTCTATAGATGGCTGGCAGGAAGCCCTGCGACTATACCTGAAAAAACAGTTTGCCCACGACCAGGAAAATATCCTTGAAGACCTGGAGCCTGAATTTGAGCGTATTCTCATTGAAACAGCCCTTGAACATACGGGCAGACGAAAAATTGAAGCGGCACGTCTGCTTGGCTGGGGTCGGAATACGCTCACAAGGAAGTTGAAGGAATTGGAGATTGAGGTTTAATTCAGCTGAAAGTTAAAAGTTAAAAGTTAAAAGCAGTACTTCCATCTCTGGTGCCTGTGTGTCACACAGGACAATCCTTAAAAAACTAAAAAACACTCTCTCGCCAGGTTCGCAGAGAACGCGGGGAGATCAAAATCTTTGTTTTTATTGAAAAGGGTTATTTCTTTGGTTTCCCTGCGTTCTCTGCGA
>JAADJE010000045.1 GCA_013150915.1 Gammaproteobacteria bacterium | reverse complement strand
GGCCCACAAGTTCGACCCGGGCACACAGCAGTGGACGGCATTTGCCGAGGACGCAAACAACACATTGGGGTCTGCGGCCAGCAGCGGTGGAGTCTGCCCATTACCAGGAGATGCCGCCTATGAATCAGGGGGTGTGGCCAATGGCCTGGTCGCCGGCAACGACTGCGTACAGGTTACCATTGAGGACAACGGAGCTAACGACAGCAATGCTGCTGCCGGGACAATCGCCGACCCCATCGGTTTTGGCGGATCTTCCGCCAGTGTCCAGACGGTTAACACCAGACCCGCTTCAGCCAACGCGGGCGGTTGCACACTGGCAGGCTCCGCAACCACCGCGGAAAAACGTGCAGACTGGTGGCTGCTGAGCGGCCTTCTCGGCTGGCTGGGCCTGTCGATGCATAGACGCCGGACTCGCTAAACCATCCGGGTATTCCGGCTTGTAACGGAGGCGCAACCTTTTTGGGTTGCGCCTTTTTTTTGGCGTGTACCATGCCCCGTACTTCAATGGCCGACGCAGGCCTGACCATAACCCACGAATAACATGCTACTGTCCATTTGTTTTCTTTGTCCTGACTACAGCCAGCTCTTGACAAAATGAAAAAGCAAGCGCTATCCTGTTTCTGGCGCCAAAGGACTAACTTTTAGTTGGGTTATGGCACAGTCAAAGCCTGCTCAGGGAACGATGCATCAATATTAAATCCTGAAACCTCTGTCGCACACCAAAGAGCGTTTATACAGCTACATCGCTCTTATTTAGTAAGGTTCTGTCTACTCAATTTGTCTAAAAGGAGAGAGCAATGAAGAGGCTTATATCAAGTATGCTATTGGCTGGTTCCATGATGCTTGTTGCGGCACCGTCACACGCGGTAACTGGAACAGTAAGTTATTTTTGGACAGATGGGTCATCCATTACCATCATTGTCGATGGTTTGTTCTATTACAGTAATTCCTTGCCAGCAGCAGTAATTACGTCGATAGATGTTTCGCGGCGCACACAAAATGGGGCTGTTAATTTCTCTGCAACTTCCAGTAGATTAATTACAGGCGCTTACTAAGCTGACCGTTCACAGGAGGTCTATACTTGTTCGGTGTAGACCTCCTTTAAATCAGTCATAATCCAGGGGGACTCTTGATTGGCAGCAACAAACAGATCGCCGCGCTGCTTTTTGTCGTTGCCATCGGATTTGGGGCTTTGATCGTGTTACGGTTCATCCCTGCCCAAAATGATGAGCAATCTGTGATTCTGGGAGAACAGCTGGAAAAAGTAAGCGCAACCCTGGCCGGATTCGAAGAAGAATTCAAAACCTTAAACGTCGAGATTCGGCAGTTACGTATTGCCGTAAACACCTATGCAAGAATCGATGATCATGGCAAGCCAATACCGACCCTCAATCAGATCTCTGCAGTCAACGTGAAGGGTATGGCATCACGCGAAGACGATGATTCACGAAGTCACCACAATATGGCGCCAGCAACGATCAATGCTCCAACCGATCAGGAGATGGCAAGCGTTACCTTGATCGTAGATAAATTGCGGGCTCGTGATATGTATGCCTACCCTGACTTTCCATCGTTAATGACTTCTCCTGAAATGGCCGATCTGAGCTCGGTAGCAAAAGATAAAATCATGGCCGAACTGGGACGCATGCTCGAGAGTGGTGAAATTGATCCGTCTTTCTTCCCGAAACAATGACTCACGGTACCGGGGAGTACTCATGGATGATCCTTGCGAGCATCATCAATCTGTGTTGTCACTCACTGTTGCCCCGTTAACCTTCACAACAATGCCATCTGGTTAATGTCGGCCTTTTCTTCGTAAAGCGGATCACCTCGCAGTAAGGCCATCAGATCGCATTTTCAAACAGCCGGTATTCACTCTTTTGTTTGAATCCAGCGGTTACCAGGCTGAATGCTTATAAAACAATCAGGTTGATATTCCAGAGGAGCAGCATGTTTATTCACACCGGATAACCACGGGCGACTGGCATCTTACTGGCCGCATTCATGATGTCTCGTTGCCTTTGACTAAGCGGCCTGATACTCGGCGGGGGTGCCAAGATATCCCCTTTTATGTAATACTCCCGTCTGAGCCACCCTAATAATATTCAGGTTTCTTTCAATGACACTCTCCCGAGACAATTTTTCTTACCCATTGTTATTGGTGTTTACAGCCCTTGGCGCCCTGATACTGACGCCCGTTTTTGCGGATGATTCGGCCGCTGATATCGAGCGCTACCGAATCCAGCCGGGCGATGTACTGGCCCTTTCCGTCTGGAAGGAGGAGGACCTGACCCAGGAGGTTATCGTCAAGCCTGATGGATTCATCAGCTTCCCGTTGGTCGGAGAGGCCGAAGCGGCCGGACACAGTATCGACGAAGTACGAGGTCTGATTGTGGAAGGTCTGAAAAAATACATTCCCGATCCAGTCGTTACGGTTTCGGTACGGCAGCTCAGCGGCAACAGGGTCTATGTGATCGGCAAGGTCAAACAGCCAGGAGCATTTCCTATTACACGCTACGTTGATGTCATGCAAGCGTTAAGTATGGCTGGTGGCACATCAACCTACGCCGCACTGAACAAAATAAAAATTCTGCGGCGTGAGAACGGCACACTGTCTGCGATACCTTTTGAATACGGGGACGTGGAAAAAGGCAAGCATCTGGAACAGAACATTATTCTAAAAGCCGGGGATGTCGTTGTTGTTCCATAAAAGGCGCTGTAGATAATTGATACATAAGTACAGCAGGATGCCTGCGATGGCACTCATCATCCTTACTACTTGTTATTACAAACGATTAACGATTAGGAAAACTGCTATGCGGATTATTATTCGCACATATTTACCCTGTCTTCTGTTGGTCGCCGGAATGAGTCAGGCTGCCGAGTGGAAAATCGACCCCACACTCCGATTCAGGGCTGGCTACAATGACAATATACGTTTAAGCACCGATAACGAAGTATCATCGGCAGAAGCCACGTTCAGTCCCGGTGCCGTCTTCAGTGTCGCAACGCCCACATCGGGCGCCAGTGGCGAAGTGCACTTTGATTTTCGTCGCTTTGAAGCTGACAGCGACCTGGACGACAATAACACCCGCGTTAAAATCAATTCATTTCACAATCAGGAACGATCCCGTCTGGGACTGGATCTCGGCTTTGTAAAAGACACCACCCTGGACAGTCAGCTCAAAGCAACCGGTCTGGCACTTGGTCGCATACGTCGACAAAGCGTTACTGCCAGTCCAAGCTCGACCTATACTCTTGACGAACGTACACGCGTGAGCGCCAACTACAGTTATCGCGATGTTGAATACATAAACCCCGGTGATACTAGGTTTGCGAATTATACTCAGAACAGCACCCAAGCATCGCTGACCCGTGTGATAAATGAACAAATGACTGCCTCAATGACACTGTCGGGAGACAACACCAACAGCGACAACGATGTGGAATCAACCAATATAAATCTACAGGG
>JAADJE010000026.1:3535-5210 GCA_013150915.1 Gammaproteobacteria bacterium | reverse complement strand
TTCCTGTTTAACGGGATCATCTTCCAGAGCATCCCAAACGCTATCAAATTGAGTCGTCATTATTGAATCTCCTGCTTCACGCATAGCATTCTCTAGAAACTGTTTTAAATCGTTGAGAGAACGCCCACAAATGAAATCCGTTTCATCATTAAATGTACAATGTCCTTAAAATTAGATTATACATGTAAACGTATAAATATACTAGTACATGGATAAAGTAATCCGTAATGTGTAAGTACATGGTAATCGCCAGTCTGGTATTTTTCGCCTGTAGACAGTTGATGTTCCGTGTACCTAGACCCGCAAACATTTTTATTCTTTCTAGTAACCATAAAAGGCAAAAGACAAGACCTGGCCCCGCAAATTCATCACAAAGAGGTGGCTGACTCGTGATCCAGATTCTGCACATTCGGGCACACTGCTAGTGCAATTCTCCAGAAAGCGCACCATTACAGCACAGGACAAAAACCTGACCATTTTACATTGCCATATGAACCCAATTGTTTTTTAAGTTATTTCTGGAGCAGTCCAGACATGGCACACAATTTGCAACAGCATATGTAGTTCGCCTGTTATCAACCACTTTGATTCGATGGGGAAAGTATGATGAAAGAGAAACTTGTATTGATTGGAAATGGTATGGCCGGTGTGCGTGCGCTGGAAGAATTGCTAAATCTGGAACCGGACATGTATGACATCACCGTTTTCGGTACCGAACCCTATGGAAATTATAACCGTATCATGTTGTCGCAGGTACTTGCCGGTGAAAAAGATATTGATGAAATTATGCTCAACAATGAAGACTGGTATAAGGACAACGGCATTACCCTGCATACGGATTCCGAGGTAGTCAGCATCAACCGTCAAAAGCGTTGCGTGACCTCTGCTGACGGCACCGAAGCTTCATATGACCGGCTGCTTATGGCCACCGGCTCGAATCCTATAATCATTCCCGTTCCTGGAACCAATTTGCCCGGGGTGGTTGCCTTTCGTAATATCCATGATGTTGAGAATATGCTTGAGACATCATCTGTCTATAAACAGGCTGTTGTGATTGGCGGTGGTTTGCTTGGGCTGGAGGCTGCCGACGGCCTGCTCAAACAGGGCATGGAAGTCACCGTGATTCACCTTGCCGATAATCTCATGGAATACCAGCTTGATGCACCGGCAGCAGCACTGCTCAAACGTTCCCTGGAAGAACGGGGACTGTCTTTTGAGATGGCGTCATGCACCAAAGCGATTCTGGGGTCGGAGCGAGTAACAGCTGTGCAACTTAGCGATGACCGCGAAATTCCTGCCAATCTGGTGGTAATGGCAACGGGCATCCGCCCCAACATCGAACTGGCAAAAGATGCCGGTCTGCACTGTGAACAGGGCATTGTAGTCAACGATTCACTGCAGACTTTTGATCCACGTGTCTATGCCGTTGGTGAATGCGTCCAGCACCGTGGGCAAAGCTATGGCCTGGTAGCACCCCTGTTCGATCAGGCCAGGGTGGCAGCCAATCATTTGGCTCAGCTTGGTTCAATGCGCTATACAGGATCAATCACCTCTACCAAGCTTAAAGTTAGCGGTATCGATCTATTTTCTGCTGGTGACTTTAGTGATGATGAGAACAGTGAAGAGATCGTGCTTCAGGACACCACCCGTGGCGTGTATAAAAAGATCTCGATCA
>JAADJE010000026.1:0-3524 GCA_013150915.1 Gammaproteobacteria bacterium | reverse complement strand
CAAAGGGGCCGTAATGTACGGTGATACCCTGGATGGCTCCTGGTACTTTCAGATGATGCGGGATGGCACCGAAGTCTCTGATATGCGCGATCAGTTACTATTCGGCCAGGCGCATCTGGGCGACTCCGGTCATGGCGGAACCATGCAGGTAGCAGCATTGGCGGACGATACCGAAATTTGCGGCTGTAACGGCATCACCAAGGGCGATATTGTCAAAACCATTGGTGAAAAGGGTCTGTTTACCCTGGATGAAGTACGTGCCCACACCAAGGCATCGGCTTCCTGCGGCTCATGCACCGGATTAGTGGAATCCCTGCTTGCCTCCACCGTTGGTGAAGGTTATGAGCTGGCCCCGCATAAAAAGGCACTGTGTGGTTGCACCACTTATACGCATGGTGAGGTGCGCCAGACTATCCTTGAGCACAATCTTAAAACCATTCCTGCGGCCATGCACTTTATGGAGTGGAGCAGTGCAGATGGCTGCAACCGCTGTCGTCCTGCTTTGAACTATTACCTGCTGTGTGCATGGCCTGGTGAGTACCAGGATGATCCACGTTCGCGGCATATTAATGAGCGCATCCACGCCAATATCCAGAAGGATGGCAGCTTCGCTGTGATCCCGCGCATCTGGGGCGGGCTTACCAGTGCCGATCAACTCCGTGCCATAGCCGATGCGGCCGATAAATTCAAGGTTGCCGGCATTAAGATCACCGGTGGACAGCGCATCGCGCTGGCGGGTATCGCCAAGGAAACTTTGCCTGAGGTGTGGAAGGATCTGACCGAGGCTGGTCTTATCTCCGGACACGCTTATGGTAAAGCTCTACGCAGCGTAAAGACCTGTGTTGGTGATCTCCTGTGTTCCTACGGCATTCGCGACTCTATTCCATTGGGGATTGAACTGGAAAAAATGGCCTGGGGTTCATGGACACCGAACAAGTTGAAAGTGGGTGTTTCCGGTTGCCCACGCAACTGTGCCGAAGCCACCATTAAAGATCTGGGACTGGTGGCTGTGGAATCAGGCTGGGAGATTCATGTTGGCGGCAATGGTGGCGCCAAGGTTCGCATCGCCGATTTTATGACCAAGGTATCAACCTCGAAAGAGGTAAAGGAATATGTCGCCGCCTTTGTCCAGCTTTATCGTGAAGAAGGCTATTATGCTGAACGTACTGCACAGTGGATTGAACGTGTGGGTCTGGGTTATGTGAAGGAACGGCTGGAAAATGAGCAGGAACGTAAGCAACTGGCTGAACGCTTCCTTTACTCCCAGCAGTTTGCCCAGGTCGATCCCTGGAAGGAGCACATTGAGCGGGAAGATCAGCGAGAATACACCCCCATTGCCGAACTGGCAGAGGCGTAGACATGCACCAACAGACTTTTAATAAATTACAACCTGGAGATTATCACTATGAGTTGGATTGAAGTAGGAAAATTTGATGACATCCCTCGCCTTGGCAGTCGAGTGATACACTCATCGGATGGAAACATTGCTATATTTCGCACCTCGGATGACATGATCTTTGCCCTGCGTGATGCCTGCCCCCACAAGGGCGGCCCTCTGTCACAGGGGATCGTGTTTGACCACCGTGTGGCCTGTCCTTTACACAATCGGATCACTGAACTTGATACCGGCAAGGCAGCAGCTCCGGATGAAGGCTGTACCCAGCGCTATGCAACCCGGATTGAGAACGGCACAGTCTTCATCTCCTTGACCGCTGAGGTCAGTGAAGTGGAGAAACTCTCTCAGTCCGCATAAGTAGACAGGGACCAGGAATAAGTCGAAGGGGTCAAGGCTATTTGACTATGTATAAAGTAAGAAAATCCCACCCAAGCCCTGAACAGGATAGGGGACGAACAGATAAGTCGAAGGGGTCAACGAAGGATAGGGGACGGAGTTAAAATAATAAAATAATTGACCTTCCCCCAGATTAAACGTACTCAGCATACATGCACCGACACGAAAGACTAAACACTCCCGGATGTATCTATCATGTCATTACCCAGGCAATAGAGCGACGGAAGATCTTTAGAGACAATCAAAACAGAGGGGTCTTTACTTATAGTATAAATAGCAAAAAGATTCTAAAATGTCTCGCCCACTACGTATAGAACACAAGGATGCTATTTACCATGGTGTTGAGTTCGGGTTACTATTGATCTATCTACTATAAGTAAAGACTTGAGTCCCTTGTTTGTTTTTGTTTAAGTAAAGACCCCCTTGTTTGTTTTTCATTAGTTACTCTTTTCATTCATACGGGCAGGGCTCATTCATGACTCCACTGATACCTGACCTTCAAATCATTACAGTGGGTCGGTGGCAACAGGTCTTTGTGCTGCAACTGCCCGACCACAATGCCGGGAGCTACACCGATCTCTTTCGCAAAACGTTGAATCGCCGCTTTGCTGAAAGGCACCTGAGCGGCAAAGGCATTGAAGGCCTTTCTGGGCAACAGCACTTGTTCGGCAAAAACGTTAGCCTGGGCCTCCTTCTCACCATCCATGCCGTTTGCGCCTTCGATGAAGAGTTCCTTCTTGCCATGCAGGAGGATATGCCCGGCCTCGTGGAAGAATGTGAACCAGAGGTGGTCATTGGTTTTGTAGCGCAGACTGAGTTGGATTATGGCCTTGCCGGGATTCACCCAGCGGGTTGCGCCACTGACGCCGGTTTTGGGCAGGCAAGGGACGAAGACCACGGCCACGCCGGCTTTGGCGCACCGCTGCTGCAAGGCGGGTACAAAATACCCAGGGTTGCTCTGTGCGGTGAGCCCGCGGATCTCGTCCAGCTCCTCGCGAAAAGCGGCCTTGTTAAATGGTTTGCACTGAATGGCGGTCGCTACCAGTTCGCCCTGGCGCAACCAGGCAGAGACGGCCTCGGCGAAGATTTCGTGTTTATTGTGCTGGCGGTAGGCGACGGCCACGTTTGGCCAGATATCGTCCCATTGTTCGACGCTGGCAATACCGAAGAAGCGCAACACCTCTTCCAGTTGCTGCCTTTTATCCTTGTGCTTTTTCAACCAGTCCATTTTTACCATGGCATTGACCGGGATACGCTTGAGCCAGCCGAGGTCGTTCTCCAGTTTTACCTCTTCGGCCAGGCGCGCGCGGGTCTCCTGGTAGTGGGCTTCCAGATTGAGCCAGTATTCTACCGACATACCGAGGGCGCGCTCCAGCTTGATAGCGGTTTCGGGAGTAATGATGGTAGTACCCTTACCCTTGAGGATGGCAATGATGTGCTTTTCGCTCAGGCCGGTACGCTTTGCCAGCTCGGTTCTGCTCATGTTGCGCAGTTCGAGTTCGTACTCCAATACCTCGCCGGGAGTTACCGAGTAGTCAGGCGTATATTGGTTGATTACTGTGTTATCCATGGGTGTCCTCCACGCCTAAAATCTTGATGGCAGTAATTCTGTGCCAGTCCAGCCCGCCTTCCGGCCGCTCCGGTAGCGGGTTGTTCATCGGTTGGATGATCAGACGGTACGGGCCGTCCAGATCCAGGCTTAATGTTCCTTTTCTATTGCCCGTCAATTCAT
>JAADJE010000007.1 GCA_013150915.1 Gammaproteobacteria bacterium | reverse complement strand
CATTCCGGCGCAGGCCGGAATCCAGCGGTTTCAACGACTTACTGGATACCGGGTCAAGCCCGGCATGACGATATGGCGTTAATGGGTCAAGCCCGGCATGACGATGTGGCGTTAACGGGACAACAGTGTTAAAAGTTGAAAGTTGAAAGAAAACTCAAAACCGAGAAAAGCTTTAACCGCAGAGGGACGCAAGGGACAGACAAGTAAAGACTTTCTCTGCGTTTTCTGCGGTTCAAAAAAATGTGGAAAAGCAGATTTTCCTTTGAACTTTACGCGTTAAACTTTAAACTGCGCCTCTATGAAACAATACCTGGATCTAATGCGCCACGTGCGTGATAACGGTCAGCAGCGGACGGATCGTACGGGGACGGGGACCCTTTCCCTGTTCGGTTATCAGATGCGTTTTGATCTGGCTGAGGGCTTTCCGCTCGTCACGACAAAAAAACTGCACCTGCGGTCTATCATTCATGAGTTGCTGTGGTTTTTGAAGGGTGATACCAATATCCGTTATTTGAAAGATAATGGTGTGCGGATCTGGGATGAGTGGGCTGATGAGAACGGCGACCTTGGGCCGGTGTATGGTTCGCAGTGGCGCTCATGGCCAGCACCGGGTGGGCAGAAAATAGATCAGATCAGCAATGTGATTAAGATGATCCGCAACACGCCGGATTCACGCCGTCTGATCGTCAGTGCCTGGAACCCGGCTGAAGTCGACAACATGGCCCTGCCACCCTGTCACAGTTTGTTTCAGTTTTATGTCTCTGACGGCAAGCTATCCTGTCAGTTGTATCAGCGCAGCGCAGATATATTATTAGGCGTACCGTTCAACATCGCCTCTTATGCTTTATTAACGATGATGATCGCGCAGGTCTGCAAGCTTGAAGCCGGTGATTTTGTACATACCTTTGGTGATGCACACCTGTATTTGAATCATCTTGAACAGGTAGACCTGCAACTGTCGCGTGAGCCTTACCCGCTGCCGACGATGAGCTTAAACCAGGACATAACATCGGTGTTTGATTTCACCTTTGATGACATTACACTAAACAACTACCGGTCACATCCTGCAATCAGGGCACCGATTGCGGTTTAAAAGCTCAAAGCTCAAAGCTCAAAGCTCAAAGCTCAAAGCTCAAAGCTCAAAGCTCAAAGCTCAACAATATCGTAAACGGGTTTACTTTTAACTTTGAGCTTTTAACTTTTAACTTTATTTTTAACCTTAACTTTTAACTAAGATCCTATGCGTATTTCT
This sequence comes from Gammaproteobacteria bacterium, assembly GCA_013150915.1. Lineage (GTDB taxonomy): Bacteria > Pseudomonadota > Gammaproteobacteria > BMS3Bbin11 > BMS3Bbin11 > BMS3Bbin11. Next base: position 34,207 of record JAADJE010000007.1, on the reverse strand, counting down.
ATTATTGTTGCGATAGATGAAGGACGGCTCATCGGCAATGAGGGCGGCATGCCCTGGCACCTGCCGGCTGATCTGAAATTTTTTAAGTCCGTCACAATGGGTAAGCCTATTATCATGGGGCGTAGTACCTGGGAGTCCATAGGCAGAGCACTGCCCGGCAGGACAAACATCGTCATCACACGAAATACCCGTTTCCAGGCTGAAGGCTGTCGGTTAGCACATTCAGTCGATGAAGCACTGGCCATCGCAAACGAAGAATCCGCTGAAGAGGTCATGATCGTCGGTGGCGGTAGAATCTATGAGCAAACCCTGGCGCGTGCTGACCGGCTCTATTTGACCCAGATTGCCTCACATCTGGTGGGTGATACACATTTTCCTGTAATCAATCCAGATGAATGGCAGGAAGTTTCTCGACAGGAACATGCTGCTGATGGTGATAATCCGTTTGATCTGGAGTTTGTTGTTTTGGACAGGAAAAAAACAGGTTAAAGGGGAAAGGAAAGTCAAAGTCAAAAGATAATTTTCTCGCGGAGTTCGCAGAGAACGCAGGGAAACCAAAAACACTACAAAAAGTTTTACAGGAAAAAGCTTTTGATCTCCCTGCGTTCTCTGCGAACTCCGCGAGAGATATCAGATTTTGATCTTGAAACTTCTTCAATTTTTCCCAAATATACGCTATTGTGAACAGGTTGAATTTAACACAACCCGGTTCCCAAGTCGGGTTTCTACTACTGCAATAAAAACAGGAGAAATATTATGGCTGACCTCTTTTCTGATGAGTGGATGAAGGGCTATATGGATGCCTGGAACAATGAGCCGGATCTGTCGGATGCGTTGGCTGCTATCGATTTCAACTCTGTCATTGGTTACGGTTTTGTAGGTGATGACGGTCCCACAGGCGTCATTACGGTGGAAAATGGCAAAGTTACTTCTGCGGGCTCATACGATGGTGAAAACTTAAGCTGGGACATCCGCGCCAAGCCGGCAAACTGGGAAAAATGGCTATCCAAAGGCATCGGCATGGCCGGGCTTGGTATGGCCTATACCACCGGTAAAATGAAATTTGCTGTCGGCGATTATTCTGCGATGCTGAAAGACCCGCGCATGGCCGGACCCTTCATTAAGAGTTTTTCTGTGATGGGCACGGTTTAGCGTAGAAGTAATAAACCCCTCCAAAAGGGGACCGGGGGATCGAAAGATAAAACCGGTAACCGGTTAGATTTTACGCAAACCCCGGGCCGTAAAACTTTTGAACTACCAGCAGTCGGCGGCACTCAGCGTACCCCCACTGACGCCTTTTGCACCCAGCTGATTATAGGTCAATACGCCACATCTGTTTGCAACACTGTTGTCATTATCATCGGCATGGGCACCTACTGGCGTCGCCTGCAACCTGAATGCGGTCGCCGTCAATGCTGCTGCCGCCACGGTGTAAAAGTTTTCTTCTGACGTCGCGTAGGCTGCGGACAATTGGGCGTTGTTAGAATTATTTACAGCTGGACAGCTGATATTGTTGTAGCTGTTAAACTCCGTAAAGCAACGCTCCAGCACCTGTGCAGTCTCGAGTAGAGCCGCCTTGCCATCGCTACGGCGTGTCTTTCGTATCTGATCCAGATAGCTGGGATACGCAATAGCGGCAAGTATTCCAATAACGACGATTACAATCATGAGTTCAATCAGGGTAAAGCCTCGCTGTCGTACGCCATGCCTGTTCACGCCCTGTTTCTGTTTCCCGCGTAGACAGGAGACCCCGTAGCTGAAAGATGGAATAGCCGTTTGCTTAAACTTTCTAATCCATCCCTCTTCTACTAACGAATTTGACGCCATGACTGCCTCCCCGATTGACCCGGCTCCGGACGCTCGATAATCACTTTGACATTACCTGTTGACCCGGCAGCATATTTAAACTCTTTTGAATTGTCATCATTTGCAATGATACCTGGCATTACTATAATGCCCACAGGGCCAGAACTGATACCCGAGGGAGGCGCAGTATCCTTGGCATCTATCGAGGAATCACCATTAATATCCCAGTCTACCTGACCATTATCAGCGGCAGAAAAGACCCCGTCCTCATTGATATCGAAAGGTGTTAAATCAAGACGTGTCCCCTTGTAGGCATCCAGCTCCATCAACCATCCTGATCCACCGGAGGCACAGGCCTCCGCTGAGGGAAGCAGGGTCGTAAAGACGATACGTCCCTGACGGAAGATAGGATTACTGGCAACTCTTTCGCCCTTATTATCGGTAGCACCGTCCAGAATAAGATCCATGTACCAGCCTTTTTGCGTTGGCCAGTTAATCACACCACCACCATTGGCAACATCGTCCAGCACACCGCTGGTGATACGAACATCAAAATTTCCGGCAGCCACTTCAAGAAGGATTTTTCTTTCTTTCAGGTTCCCTTTATCAAAGGCCACCAGGGTAGCGTCATTTTTATCCCAGATTCCATAGAAAGATTGTGTCAACTGATTTGTGACTGCATTATCACTGTCTTCAATATACTGCCCGGTACCGAAGTAAATCATGTATCCGCCCTGCGTAGGATTCACGCTTACCTGTGGGCGAACTGTTATCGGCTGGCGATTGGTATCGGTACAGGGGGAGCCGTCACAGGCCGTAAACAATGGTGTACCGCCGTACGACACACCCCAGTTAACCGGGCTAATATCTGTCAGATCAAATTTCCACATGTTCCCGTAGAGATCCCCAGCATAAACATAATCGGTAATCGAATCGCCATCCACATCTGTCGGTGCAACGGTCGCCAAACCATTGGGTCTGCCGCCACTGGCAGAGTTGGACAGACCGACACCCGTGTCTATTTTCTTGATCAAACTACCATCAGAAAGTTTAACGACATAGAGCACAGCATTACCACTGGTACTTGCGTTGCCATCGGCTTCAGTGTTGTTAAAACCGTTGCCGAATACAGCCGCCCAGTCACCATTTTGTAGCCGCACGATGTTGGGCTCGCTGTAGGTATAGCCCAGGTCTACGTCATCAGCATCGGTGTATTCCCACAACACCTTGCTGGCACCGGTAGTTTCGTTCGTGATGAATGCCGGGTCAGTGACATCCAGCGCATAAATGGCCTGGCCGCCACCTCGCAAACCTGCTGCCAATATCGTACGCCATGTACCACCGAAGTATGCATCCACAACGATTGGCGCACCGTCAGCGGTGTACTGATGAACATAGCTCGGACTCGTCAGGGCAGCCAGACGGGAATATACCGCATTCGGCACATAAGCAAACTTTTCAACCCCGGTGCTCGCATCAAAGGCATGCAGCATGCCGTCATTCGCGCCCGTATATATCATCGGGGGACGGTTTAACTTGGCGGTTTTGAATGTTGAATAAAGATTGGTGGTTCCTTCCATGTCGTCAGGATACTGAAATGCCGGTGGGCCAACATACGACGGTGAAGAGTGAACAATGTCACCCAGAACTGTAATTGCGCGGTTTCTTAGATTTAGCGTTGAACCCGTCGTTGCAGCTTCCTCGCTCTGGTCTCCCCGCAGCCATTTAAGAATGGGTTCAGCACCCAGCAATCCCTGTTGAGTGCCGGACAATTGATTCCACTGGAATGCAATCCCTGTCTGGGTATTCCCCGTTGCCCCATTATGAGAAAAAATAACGCGGGCGGCCTCAGCGGGTATTTGAGTGGAGGCCTTCCAGCCGTTAGCACCGGGCTGCATTAAACCATTGCCGTCCAGAGTACTCTCCAGCGAGCCATCCGGATTGATAGCAAACGCCAGTATATCCCCACTCCAGTCATTGCTGTTAAAGCGGGCCAGGAACAACTTACTGCTACTTTGCAAGCTGCCCGATGTTACTGCTACCGATGCGGCGGAACCACTTGCTATATCGGCAAAAGCAGTCACTAGCGTACTGGCAAGACCCAGACCATCTGCCGCTGCGTAGGCCTTACCACCAGCATTGTTGGCCGTATCCTGCAGAATCTGGCGGATGTTACCACCGGCAAAGCCCACCGTATCAATACGGATGTACTGGTCACCAACAAGGTCAGAACGTAAGTCACGTGTCGGATTTTTTGCTACGCCCGCATTGAGACAGGAACCCGTTGTTGTATTACAAAAACTCCAGTAAGCCACATCGTCAAGATTATCGTGGCCCCAGGCGTTGGGATTAGTGTCAGCACAATCCTTGTTTTTGGTGGTGCTATCCGTACAATCCGTCACGGTATTGCCACCACCATCATAATCCACAATGCCAGAGGGGATGTCCGCATCCTTATAGGGCTCACCATCGGTAAAAATCAGTACATTTGAATTTGCACAGGACATCTTCTTTCCATATTGCGGATCATAGAATGGATCTCGCCCGGGATTCAGGGGATCCGCCTGATCGAAATCTTCAAATCCGGCTGTCACCGCCGTGTAATAAGGGCTGTCCTGTTCAAAATACTGGATGACTTCCCAGAGATTTTCCGCCAGTGGGGTCGTCCCCCAGACCAGAGGATAATGCTCGATAGCATCGATAATATCGGTGATGTCGCTACCGATATAACCGGACAGATCCCGATAACCCCCACCGTTGGCTGTATCGGAAGCATTTTTTATGAAGGGGTTGAGGGGAATCTTGAAATTAATCGTTCCACCCGCAATGGTATTGCCATTATAGATATCACTACGAGCCGGATTATATCGATAAAAAGAGATACCCAGCCGAACATCATTCTGAACCTGCTGCAGCACACCCTCTTGGACTGACGGGACGACAACGGCAACATTGTAATCAGTCCCTCCACCGCCCATCACGCTGATGTAACCAATATTTTCAGCCGTATGACTTGTTTCGCTGTCACAGGATTTTTCTTCATCCAGCGTGATGACAGAAGAATTATTTGCAACAGATTTTGTCCGCAGGGAAGCCGGATCAGTACCATTGATCGTCTGCATTGCGGCAAGAAAAGTGGGCGTCCCCGGGAAACTCGCCGAAAAATTTACGGTTGAGGTTCCACTGGAAATACCACTTTTTTTGCCCGCCTCGAGATAAAACGGTAATGCTGTATCATCAATCCGCATGACTTCTATTGCCACATAGCCTACTTGTTCCGTCGAGTGGCTACCGTCGGCGTTTTCCTCCTCCTGAAGAGAAAGCCTGAAACCCCCTGTACCAACGTTCCATGCACGGCTATTTACCGCCGCACTGTCGTTGAAAGTCATAACAGAAGAAAGCACAATCGGAACAGTCGGAAATGACGAGGAAAAACCAACGTCGGTATGGTTATTGACCGAGCCGGAACAAAGTCCTTGAAGTAACCTATTTGTAGATTGGAACCCTGCCTCCAGCTTACCTCCCCCTGACAGGGTATACCTTCCCGCCTCAACTACCATGTATGGCAGGCTCTCTTGCGTATGATTGCCATCTTTGTAGTCCCACTCCTGTAAGGCAATTTCGAAACCTGTCGTGGTGACATTCTTAATTCTGACGATTGCCGGGTCACCCCCATTACGTGTTGGGGGTTTGGCAATGATGACCGGAGCAGTGTAGCTGTTTTTATAGGTCACCTGAGCCCAGCTCGATGGCAATAGATTTTTACTGCCATCAACCTTGGTGGTGGCGGATGCGTTGCCAAACTCACCGATAATGCTGCCCCCGCTATCGTAAAGGGAACCCTCCCCCCCTCCCATCGTGGAAATTTTGCCATAGGGATCATAAACAGTCTGAGCAACCCCGTTATTCGCCGGCGAGTTAATCTGCACCGACTTGCTATCTGATATGGAGGAATACTGGCTGCTGATTGAAGAAGTCTTTGTAAAGGAGCCATCTGAACGTTCGTTATTGCCAACAACCTTATATTCCAGGGTGCTGCCGTTGTAGGCATAACCGGCACGGTTCTCAATCTTGCCACCGACCAATACCATCCGTGTGGCATCAATGCGGCGTGTCGTCAGCCAGTTAAGAAAGTTTCCACTCCAGCAGTTAGCCGCCGAACCCAATGTACAACTGCTGTCTTCCTTAAACGCCCCTGCAACAGATGTGTCGATAGTCACGCCATAGGCAGAGGTATCGACAGGGATCGTACTGTCATATTGATACTTTTTACCCGATTCAAAAATCCCGTAATATGTCACGGTGGCGTTAAACCCACCGGTGTACATTGCAACTTTCATACTGCCGGAATTGTCGAGCATTACCATCACGGAAGGCTTAACCTGGTTAACCAGAAATAATGGGGTGGTCGCCAGACTGAGCGGAGCGGCCTGTGCTGAAAATGATGCCATGCCCAGGGTCGTGCCGAGAACAAGGCCCGCCCAGAAATTTATTTTTTGCCTGTCCATCTTTCAATACCTCCTGGAAAATACGACCTGTGCTATAACCATAGCGTTGTCAGTGCCGCCGGTGCCACGAGCGGTGATACGATACTGCATGTTCCCTTCTTTGGCCTGGGCGGTACCAATGGTCATATCCCCGTCGTTGATGAATTTTATTTCTTCGATAAGACGCTTGGGAGAACTATTGATGACACGCTCAGGTGTCGCAACCGCCCATTCGAGGCCATTGACGGTAACAAACCCCGCTGAGCTACTGCTCCAGTTCCAGGTACTGGGTAAGGTGCTAAGTTTGTTTACGACACCGGTCGACCCCGTGCTATCCGGGATAGGCGCGCTGCCCAGTGACAGCATCCATGTCTCTCCGTTCCTCAGGGCGGCCTCGGCGGCCTGAAATGCGAGATGCCTGTCTCGAAAGTTGCCCGCCATTCTTTCCTCCAGAACAGTGGACTGGATCGCCGTCACACCCAATACAGTCATAACCAGCAATATAACGAGACTGGTAATGAGTACTACACCGGTTTGATATTTCATTGGTTTGTGTTTCATCCGTTTATTCCTAATTTTTTCCTTACTCAGCTCCGTTCTTTACTCAGGGCACAAGATTGCGCAGTGCTATTGTGGTCGTAAAGGTTTTGCTCAATTTCTTCCTGGCACTGGTGGACTCATCGTAAACACCTGTATTTTCTTCCACACTCTCCAGTGTATAACTGGCACGCACACTGGTTACACTGTTTGTTGGTGAGATGCTACTGGCATAACGATTGGCCGCACCGTCGCCATCGGTGTCAATGCCATAGGTAAGAATAAGCGACGTGATGCCTTCGACCAGATCCACACCGGTGACAGTACTGCTCAGTGTTGGGTCACTGGAGCTGCAGGGGGCACACACGGCACTCCTGCATTTCAAGACACCCAATTCGAGATTTAAAACAGTTTTGACCAGACTGCCTGCCGCGATGGCAGTACTGGTGCATGCCAGAATATTGTTGTCAGCCTGATAGGCAATTGAGATGCGGCTACTCGTCCCTGCAACGACCTGACCATCTGTACCCCCCCCCATATAAAGGGTAGTGTTGGGAAATATCTCCTCTCGCTTGTCTTCTGGCTGCGCCCGATAACCGGCCATACGTATATTGCGACCCAGCATGTCTGACAACAAGCGGCTATCCTCCTGAATCCTTGCCAGCGCGTCATTGGTGCGGTAAGCCTGCTTGTTACTGAGAAAAATCTGAAGGACTCCACCGATGAGTATCAGGCCCACCACCAGCGCAATCATCAGTTCCACCAGAGTAAACCCTGACTGCCGATTGTTTCGTGTGTTTTTATCGATTATTTTCATAGGACATCATGGAACAAAGGGAATGACAAAGCGTTTGATTGCACTGGCAGGATCCCGCTCATCCTGCCACCAGATCTTGACAACATAGAGATTACCCATGGTCGCGCTGGTCACGCCATCACAGGCGGCCTCGGTACTGGATATGAAGCCATCGCCACTCGAGTCAATACCATCGTTCGGTGTATTGTCCAGACAGACAACACCCTGACCATTGACAAGATTAGCTGCCAGTGTTGTGTTCCATTGATCAATATCGTACTGCGCCATAGCGTTGGTACCGCAATCCGTTGTGGCACAATCTGTCACGGTACCGATAGTTGGATTGTCATAACTCCCGTTCTTGAAGCCTACCTTGTTTGCCCGGATACGGTCTGTCATTTCATATGCCAACTGTGTCGCCACCGTGCGAAGATTGGCGCTATACGTGCTCTGTAGAGCGGCAGTCTGCAGCTTAGCCATGCCCAGCAAGCCAACACCTAAAACCAGGACGGCGATTAACACCTCCAGTAGTGTGAACCCCTGGCTGCTACGCATTAGCATGTCCCCCGGGTGATCTTGAGGCGACCGACAAACGTGAGTTGCATAACCCGCTGTTTCCCTGAAAGACAGGCACTGATGGTGCCGGCCTGTGAGGCCCCAGCTGTTGTCTGGGCCCGCCCTTCAGGCACGTAAGAAATATAATCTGCCACATTACCGTTACCTGTCATGGTGACATTCCCTTCGACGGCTTCATGGATGCGCAACACGGCTTCACCTGTATCACGTGTCGCGTCGTTATTGTTATCGACAAAGATGATCCAGCCCTGCTCCCAGTTACCGGTACTCACACAATCTGAGCCATTGGCGCTTTTGCAAACAACGACTCTAGTGCCCCGTTTAACTGCTTCACTTCGGGCCACATTAATCGAACCGGACAGCTCATTGACACCGGCAACTAGACGGTTATCCTGGATCAGCTGCCTGAAATTGGGAGCGGCCACAGCGAGTAATATCGCTGCAACCGATAAAGTCACTACCAATTCTACTAGCGTAAACCCGGTGCTTTTTTCTATTATTTTTAATTGGTTTATCATGTAATTACTGTTTAATCCTTACAAGTACCTAAAAAGGAGTATAGAAGAAGTTTTCATCTGCAACCTTTCCGCCAGGTTACATTTTTGTAATGTTACTTAAATCGCAAGTTTAAAGTGAAAATTTCGAAGCTAAACGACCCGGGAAACTGATTCCTTCAAAGAACACCCGTAGGCTGAAAAACTGGCTTGGTTACCCCCCCTATTGATTCTGGAACCTTGGACTGACACTAAAGACCGGTAAATGCATCAAATGTCATTGTGGCCTTCAGGCCGGGATTATTATCTGATAGCAACAGTGTGCCGTGATGCATTTTTACTACGGCCGCAACCAGACTTAACCCGAGACCGTTTCCTTTTCCTGATCGACTTTTCTCCAAACGGTAAAAACGATGCAATACTTTTTCACGCTCTTGTACCGGTATACCTGGCCCATTATCGGCGACTCTAACTTCTGCACACTGCCCGTTGTACGTGGTTGTCAGATGTATCTCCCCGTTCGCCTGCGTATATTTAATGGCATTATCAAGCAGATTCGTAATGGCCTGAAACAAAAGGTCCCGGTCTGCCAGCACTGATACCGGCACACTGCTATTCGTTGTGATTGATATGTGCTTGTCTTCTGCCACAGCCTCATAAAGCTCTTTTGCATCATCCAGCAATAGTGGCAACTCAACTATTTTCATTACGGGCTTCTGCCTGCCCGCTTCAATGCGTGCAATTCGAAGTAAGGCACTGAATGTTCCCAGCAGTTGATCAGCACATTGAATGCTGTTTTCTACGTGTTGTAGATGAGGACTGCTCTCACCAATTTTTATCCGCAACTCCTCCAGCTGATTCCTCAGGCGCGTTAGTGGCGTACGTAAATCATGGGCGACACTGTTAGATATGTGTCGTATTCCTTCCATCAAATGTTCAATTTCATCCAGCATGTCATTGAGATTGCAGGCCAGCTGGTCGAAATCATCTGAACTCCCTCTGGTCGGTATGCGACGTGTCAGATCACCGGCCATAATCTCACGTACGGTCAGATTGATCCGCTCTATATGCCTTAACACGCTACGACTCATCACAACACCGCCCAGAATGGCGAGGATGATCATTATCATCAGACCCCACAGTAGTGCGGGGACAATTAACTGATGCGAGACGACCAGTTGCCGTGTGTCACGCCCGACCACAAGAAACTCACCACCGGTGAGTTGTATAGATTTCGCTCGCACGTGAATTATCCGGTTCGCTACATCCGGTGATTTGAATTCAATGCTTTTCCAGCCTGCCTTCGCCAGTAGCGGGATGAAACTTTCCGGCAGATTCCCGGCCAATAAGCGTGAATCCGGTGAAACAACAGAGTAGTATTCTTCCTCATTCAAGTGTCGCAATGAGCGTTCGTTTATGGTTAACACCAGGCCATCCAGGCCGTGATCTCTATAGATACCGGATAGCCAGGTGATCTCATTTTTAATCGAGAGATCGGTCTGGTGAGATAAAAAAGAAATCGTAGACCAGTATATAAAACCAAGCAAAAGCAAAACTGACCCTGCAAACAAGGCCATATAGGAAAGAATAAAACGAAAGGTTGATGAGCTTAGAAAATCAACGGGTTTCATTGATCATGTATCCCGCTCCACGGATAGTGTGCAGTAAGGGTTGGGGAAACCCATTATCGATCTTCCTGCGTAAACGACTGACCAGCACATCAATAACATTGGTTTGTGGGTTAAATTGATAATCCCACACATGTTCAAGCAGCATGGTGCGTGTAATCACCTGTCCGGCGTTGCGCATCAGGTATTCCAACATGTTGAACTCACGTGGCTGCAATTCTATCACCTGCCCTGCACGTGTAGCAGTATGTGTCAGCAGGTCAAGCCGAAGGTTGGCTACCTTCAACTCAGTAACATTTGACGTCGAGGCCGTATTGCGTCGCATCTGTGCGTTAATCCGGGCCATTAGCTCGCTAAAGGCAAAAGGCTTGGAGAGATAGTCATCGGCACCGGCGTTTAATCCCTCCACACGGTCATCCACCTCACCAAGGGCGCTAAGGATAAGAATGGGTGTCGTTTTACCGGCTGCACGAATACTTTTGACAATGGTCAGTCCGTCCACTGAAGGAAGCATGCGGTCGATAACGATAATATCGTAGTTTTCAGTGTTGGCAAGCAGCAGTCCTTCGCCCCCGTCTGTCGCATGATCAACACTATAGCCCTGCTCTCTCAGGCCTTTTACAAGATAGTCCGCCACAGACTGATCATCTTCGACTACCATAACGCGCATTCTTTATTTATCCTCTTTTGCTGGCTTGCAATGATATGCCGCAGGAGCGGCGCGCCCAGGGATGAATAGAAGTGCCCTTTAGCTTTCAACTTTCAACCGATTTATCGCTACAGAATATCGCAGTTTGGGGAAATATGCACCGACTCACGAATTCTGCAACAATTTCTCTTGACAATTCAATCAAATCATTTTGAAATTGACTCTCAGCCAGGGATCAGGCTGATGACACATCAAAGAGGAGTTGGAAATGGATTTCCAGATCACCGATTTTCCCGGCTATACGCTGGTTGAACTCGTCACAACACTTGCGATTGTCAGTATTTTACTGACTATCGCTGTCCCCAGTTTTCAGTGGTTAAGTGCTCGCACGCGTATCAGTACATCCGTAAATCTCTTTCTATCACATTTATACCAGGCACGGTCAGAAGCCGTAAAACGGGAGCAAGTCGTTGCACTTTGCCCGAGTATTGATGGGCTGCTTTGTGTCGCAGACTACAAACAATGGGCAAAGGGGTATATCGTTTTTGTCGATAATGACAGAAACAGGCGACGTAATGCTAACGAAGAAGTGCTTCGTTATTTTCAGGGTGGAGACAACAACATAAGAATTCATTCCTCCTCCCGCTCACGCAGGGTTCTTGCTTATCTGCCAACGGGTCGCGCATGGAACTCAAATACGACTTTACGCTTCTGTATACAGAATCACGATGATTCCAATCGTGCTGTGATCATCGCCTCTACCGGCAGACCCAGGCTGAGTAGAACCCTGCCTGATGGCCGCAGTATTCTTTGTTATTGAGGGGCTGACTGATGAATGACTACCCTGCGAAAGGAGCTGTAAACGAAGGGACATCCTTACTTGAAGTACTGATTGCCGCTGTTATTCTCGGCATAGGGCTGCTGGGCATCTCTGCCTTACAATTGACCTCTCTACAAGGGGCAGGCAATGCTGAATACCGTGGTAGAGCCTCTGATTTTGCCAGCTCGCTAACAGAAAGGATGCGTGCCAACAAACCCGGTTCAGACAGTTATCTTTCTTCGGCCCTGCCTGTCGATAATTCAGATTATTGCCGCACTCAGCCCCCTGTAATTTGCTCGATGAACCCGGTGAATATAGACGTTGCAGACATCTCTATCTGTACGCCTGAACAACTCGCCGCCTACGACCTGTGGGAAATTCGCTGCTCAAACGGGGTAAGGAATTCACTGCCCGGCGGTCAATTGATGGTGACTTCCCAAGCCGCCGGAGTCTATCAGATTCAGATTAATTGGCTGACAAGAACACGAAACAGCGCTGATGGCGAAAAGAGGGACGTCTTGTCCATGACAGTGATGCCGGGGATAGCACAGGACTTATGACTTCCCCCGTCCACACGTACAGTACAGGCCAGACCCTCACATCATTGATGATAGGGATGACGATTGCCATGTTCATCATTGCCGTCGCCGGCAGGGTTTACCTGCAGAGTAAGAGGACATTTATCGCACGTGCTGCACTCTCATCTGTAAACGAAAATGGGCGATTTGCACTACAGGAATTACGCCGAACGCTTTCCATGGCAGGGATGGGTATAGATGCCCGTGAAGCGGGTAACAGGGCATCAAGTGCGATTGCCCCTGTGGGCCGCAGCGGGACGGTAGAAGGTGCTGGATTAAAATCAGATGCCATCGCTGTTCGTTATCGGCGTGGCACGACCTGTAGTCGTTATATCGATCGCAAAAATACAGACGCGCCTGCAACCATAAACCTGCTGATTCGTGACAATCAGTTGAAGTGTCGATTAGACACTGGTCGATCTCAACCACTGGTTTCCGGCATTAAAATGATGAAAATCCTGTATGGTTTTGATGACACAAATGATGGCTATGCCAACCGTTATCTAACGGCAAAGGAAATAGAGAAAATCGCCATTACTGCCAGCCAGTCCACCGCCTGGCAACGTATCGTCTCCTTTCATGTGGGACTACTCGTATTCTCATCGAATTATAGTCTGCCCGTAGAAATGCGTGCAAAGACAGACACTTTATTACAATTACCGGGCCTGGAGTACACAGTACTGGCCGGTGACAAATACCTATACAAGGTATTTTCCACGACTATCTACTTACGTAATCTGAATACTGTTCTACAAGCCCAATGAGCCGATTTAGTCGACAAGCACGCATTCAGTTACAACAGGGCGTCGCGCTGGTTATCAGTATGATTTTACTGGCGGTAATTTCACTGCTGAGTATCAGTGCCATGCGCGCAACAAATATAGACAGCCGCATTGCAGCGAATTACCAGCATAAGCAATTAAGCTTTCAGGCCGCTGAAAGTGTCTTTGTAAAATTAACCAGTGATCGTCCACAGGTACTGACACCTACGGCTACCAGCGGCCCCATAAAAACGATTGATTACATTTCATTTGCAGCGACAAACGGACAGCCTGCCGTTTCTGCCGACCTGAATTTAACGTTCATCCGGGAAAGTGCCCCCGGAGAATATAAACTTTCCGGTTACAGCATGGATATCAAAACATTGATTTACCGTGCGGATGCCTACGGTGAAGTGGATGGCAGCAATACGAGAACGCACAACCGGGAAACGCTGCTATTGGTAGATAACAGGGATTTAGAAAGGAGCCTGAGTGATGAAAAACAGTAAACGGCCAAGCCTTCATAAGAAAAAAAGAGTGACTAGACGGGGGGTGGGAAAATCAGGTGTATTTCTTATTTTGCTGTACTTTTCATTTGCCCTGCAAGCCGATGATATAGAAATCTACTTGTCACCCCCAGTGACTCCCCTTCCATCAAACATACTGCTTATCATAGATGAATCAAAAAATATGCAAGGCAGTCATCGCCGTAAGTTACTGTCCGCATTGATTGATGAAGGGGGCATCCTGAATAAAGATAGCAACACGAATATTAATGCTGCCCTAATCTCTTTTAATTCAAATATGTCTTCGAATACATCATCAAATACTGACAGCGAGGATGAGACGCGTATACGCGTCCTTTCAGACTTTAAATATATCGGGGGGAAAAACGGCAAATCAAAGATTGTATCGGCAGTGGAAGAATTGAATCCCGAAGGGAGTTCACCTGTTGTAAAAGCCCTCAGTGAGGCCGTTCGATGGTATAAAAATAGTATTATTGAATCACAGGTTTCAGCACCAAAAGAGTACCCCTCACCACTTAAAGCTATACAAAACAAGGCAGAAGACAATTGGTGCCGACCGAATGCTATGGTTCTCCTGACGCCTGGAACGCCAGGCAGGACTGACCGTGTGATAAAGACTGAATACCAGGGTACGCCGTGCGATACCACGGCACCCTTTTCATCTACCGAGAACCAGCCAGGTCTATGTGCTCAGGAAATTGCCCAGTGGGCCTACGGCACCGACCTGATGCCGCAGGAAAGCTACCCCGGCTGGAAGGGGAAACAGCATGTCCTTACACACACAATAGGTATTCAAACGCCTGAAAATTCAGAAGCAGAGATGTTTTTGAAAACTATCGCCTACAGGGGTGGGGGCACGTATTACCGGGGACAAACGGCATCTACTATCACAGAGGCCCTAAGCAAAATTATCGATGAGGTGAACACATCCATACCCTACAGCTATACGCCTCCTGCTATCCCATACCGACCAGACAAGGTGGTTATCAGTGGTGGTTTTATCTATGTCCCGGTATTCAGTCCCGAGGTGGGAATATTCTGGAAAGGCAATCTTCTGAAATATAAAACAGGGATAGACGAAGAGGGTTTTCAATTTATACGTGACCAGAATGATAGGGATGTTTTTAATGACGACCTTATGTTTCAAAAAGGTTTACAGGACTATTGGGGAACCGCTGAGACACAACAGGATGGCGCAAGCTCAAGAATGTCTAAAGGTACAACGCGTCAACTCTATACCTGGCTGGATGGGGAAAGCAAAGATCTGACCTATATTCCCGCAGCATCCTCTGTCAGCCCGAATCGTGTTCAGGTTGATAACAGCAGAATTCGCCCATCAATGCTGGGGGTCAACACAGCTTATGAGCGACTGAAAATACTGAACTGGGTGAACTGGCAGGGCAGGTATCAGGGTAGGGATAGGGCTGAGGTCATGCCCATGGGTGCCCCGCTTCATACAAAGCCTGTTGTCGTTAACTATAAAAATGAAAATAGTGTGGTGTTGATTAACACCACAGAAGGCATATTGCATGCCTTCAATACCGGTGGGAACACACCGGGTGGCGGCGATGAGCTATGGGCCTTTATACCCCAGCAACTGTTGGCCGATCTTGCTGCACTGAAAAGAAACCCACCGTCCAGCATTCCACATTATGGATTGGATGGGCCGTTAATCGTTTATGAAGCAGTCGACAATGGCATTACCAGAAAATTCGCCGTATTCGGTATGCGCCGAGGCGGTCGATCATTATATGCTCTCGATATCAGCAATCGAACCGCCCCTAAATTAGCCTGGCAGATCAATGCTACTGGCTCTGCAAATTTTAGCCGCCTGGGTCAGACCTGGTCTGACCTCCGGTTCCTTAATATGGAACTGAACGGTAGCGCAGGCAAGGACGTGCTTGTTTTTGGTGGTGGTTATGACCCCTCACAGGACAAGGCATCAGTACGTACTGATGATAATTATGGCAATGCTATTTTTGTTATCGATGCAATTAATGGTGAGCGACTTGCTTATTTTAGCGCTGACACTGATACAGATAGCGGCAATTTCAGCCTGCAGATAGGCTCTATGAAAAATGGCATTATCGGTATCCTTCCTGTTGATATTAACAGCAATGGTGTCACTGATCGCCTGTATGCGACGGATGTTGGGGGCCGTATTTTCAGAATTGATATCCCCGATAGTGCTTTTTCGGATACTACGGTCAGTGGTGGAATGATTGCAGATATCAATGACAGGGGAGAGGGTTTCAAACGCTTTTTCAATGCGCCGGAAGTCGCCTATTATTCCAGAGGAAGTGAGCGCTTTCTTGCCATTCTCATCGGCTCCGGTTTTATCCCTCAGCCGCTGAAAAATACCGTTACTGACCGCTTTTACATGATTAAAGACACCGCTGTCTGGACGGCCCCCAGGAATAGCAAGGGTGAAATAGAATACATCAGCATTGGTGAAGATGAGCTGTACGATGCCAGCAACAACCTGATACAGGAGGGGAGTGAATCAGAAATCATTCAGGCCGGCACAGAACTTGCCGGCAAGAGCGGCTGGTATATTAATCTGATGGATAACGGTGTGAAGCAGAAAGTATTTTCAAAAGCCCGCATTTTCAACTCTGTTATCAGCTTTACAAGCTTTCAGGCCAGACGTACCGAAAGTGAAGATATATGCGCTGCAACATCATCGATGGGTGATAATTCACTTTATGCTATCAAGCTTATTGACGGGACGGCGGTTCTGGATATAAACGAAGATAATGATCTCGATGCTTCAGACCGGTCAAAGAAATTGCGGTCATCGGGATATCCACCCACACCAGTGATTATTACTTCCCCTGCCAATAATGACAGTAACGGTAAAGGGCTCACCATCATTGGTCCTGGAAACACATTCCGCCTACCGAACAGGTTTTTCCCGCTTAGCTGGGAAGAGGTGATTGATCAATACCCTCCAACTTACCCACAAAAATGAACAAATCAGATGGCAAAGGATTCACGCTGATTGAGCTCCTCATTGCCATGACGATCGTGGCAATTATAAGCGCAATTGCCTACCCCAGCTATCACAACTCAATCCGTGTAAGTCGCCGTGTAGAGGCTCAACAGGCATTGATGGAAGCCGCGCAAAAACTGGAAAATTATTATGCAAAAAATGCCAACTATACGACTAATTTAAGGCAGCTCGGCTACCCTGAACGAGCATGGAATAATGTCCGGTCTGGATCGGGGGCTGTTCATTACCGGATAAGAGTCAACAATCCAGAGGGCTGCGGTCTTGTAAATTGTTTTGTTCTTGAATCACAAAGTCTCGGTGATCAGAAAAATGATGCAGTGAGTGGGTACAAACTGTGGTCCACCGGACGTAAACAGGTTCGAGTAAACGCGCAGGACAAAGAGGGATGGTAATGGAAAGATATTAAACCCGATTATTGTCATGCTGCGGGGGATAGGCCCCTCGGAGAAATCGTTTGTTTTTAGAACCCTGGACACTGCTGTCCCGTTAACCTGATCTTATTTTGCTGTCGTTGTTGTAGTGCTTGGGATGCCCCAATGGTGTTGGAGACATGACTATCGATAACATCTCTCCGTCATTCCGGCAAACAATTCCGTCATTCCGGCGCAGGCCGGAATCCAGCGATTTCAACGACTTATTGGATGCCGTGTCAAGCCCGGCATGACGATGTGGCGTTAACGGGACAGCAGTGAACCCTGGACCTTTAATTTTTGGTCTCTACTTTACCTTTAATCTTTCCTTCGTCTTTAAAAACCTCGAAAATCGCTCTGACCTGGCTGGCATACCAGAAGGTGTTGCCGCTAAGGGAAATGGCATCATAACCCAGTGCTGTTTTTACTTTTTCCTCAAGCTTTTTATTGCCGGTTTCTCTTGCCAGCTTATAGCTAATGTTAAGCAGGGTAGATGACGGGGAGGCCTGCGGCCCGTCCGCAATGATAGCCTGGCGCCCGGCCGACTCGAATACGGCCATACTGCCGAAGCTCCAGCCTCCCGATGTGTAGAAATACTGCCAGGCCGTATCGATGACAGCCTGCAGCAAGGCCCTGTCTTTTTTGCGACCGGTTAGCAGAGAGTAATCCCACAGCCCTTCTGCAACGAAGGCATAATCAGCAAGGCTTGCCTGCCCCATTGCCTTACCTCCCTTACGCGCACGAACAAGATGGTCACCTTGCCATAATGACTGGGTAATGTACTGCGCAATCGAGTCGGCTGTTTTTCTCAGATCAGGACTATCAATTTGTTTTGCCGCCATTGAAAAAGCACTTAATGCCAGTCCATTCCAACCGGCAAGTAACTTGTCATCAACTGGCAACTGACGCTCCCACTGACGCTTCTTCAGCATTTTCAATCGGGCGGATGATAACAGCTTCCGTTCAGATACCAGGAGTCCTTGCTTCGCAGAATAATTCTCCTGCCACAGCGGCAGATAACCGGCATCAAAGGGTGCAGCGGCCTTGCCCAACCAGACTTTTTTGACAATGGCCATTTCTTTTTTACTGAGCAGCGCCTTCAAATCATCCTGTGTCCACAGATAGTAGCCGCCTTCCACGTTATTGGAATCAATAGCGGATAATGAGGCGACCATGGCGCCCTCTTTGCTCATCAATTCGCGCTGCATAAACCTCAGTGTATCACTGACTATTTCTCTGTAATCAGGACGGGATAACAGCTCCGCAGCACGCAAATAGACACGCACCAACTGGGCATTGTCGTAGAGCATTTTTTCAAAATGCGGTGTCTGCCAACCCGGATCCGTGGCGTAGCGGAAAAACCCCCCACCTATGTGATCACGCAACCCCTGAGTTGCCATCTGGTCTAGTGTAGTGATCAGAAATGCCTTTAATTCGGGAGTAGCTTGCCTGTCATAACTGTCCAGTAGAACATCCAGCTGCGGTGTGCTTGGAAACTTTGTCTGGTCACCAAAACCGCCCTCTATCGGGTCTGCACGTTCCAGTGCGTCATCGGTCAATGATTCAACAAGCTGTTCTGCTCCGTGTTTACTCCATTGACGTGAAGGCAGGGGAATCTCCTCGCCGATGTCTTCACGTGCGAGGGCAGCCATGCCTGCGCTGTCTTTTTGCCAGAGATTCTGGAGCGCCGTAATCAGTGTTAAAAACTCATTGCGTGGCATGTAGAGGACCGCATAGAGGGGGTAGCCTTCAGGCGTAACGAATACATTCAGAGGCCACCCGGAACGGCCGCGCGTTTTTTCGACAAAGTCGATCATTCTTGCGTCTAATGCCTCTTCCAGTTCACGGTCTATTTTTACCGGAATGAAATGTTCATTGAGCCATTTCGCCACCTCTTTGTCCTGATAGGATTCACGTTGCATGACATGACACCAGTGGCAGGAGAAGTAACCAATAGAGAGATAGATCAGTTTGTTCTCGGCCTTCGCGCGCGCCAGCACTGATTCATCCCACGCTTGCCAGGCAACGGGATCTGAACTATGCAGCGCAAGGTAAGGAGAGGGATTACCGGCCAGCTGATTCTGAAGTAGTTCTGCTGCTGTTGCCTGATTGATGCCCAGTAAAAAGAGCAGGCTCAGTAATATTTTATACACAGTTCACCCTTTTTTGGCCTGTACATTACCTGTTGACCACAGGGGGTGAAGAAAATTCCGTTAGTCGGGAAGAGCGTGTGGGTTACGGGTTATGTAACCCGTAAAATATAATCCCTAAAGTACTGCTGTCCCGTTAACGCCACATCGTCATGCCGGGCTTGACCCGGTATCCAGTAAGTCGTTGAAACCGCTGGATACCGGCCTTCGCCGGCATGGCGAGAATTGGCTTTTATTGTTTTCATGTCTCTGAATGCTGTAAATGTCGCTCTTTGTAAATGGGCCAGGGCAAAGCAGTATAACGTGATGTTTTATTCCTTTTTCTCCTCTGGAGGGAATTCATAGCCTTCATTCATGAGTATTTTTTTCAGCATACCCTTTTCAAATCCGGAAACATATTTATCGCCTATTGCAAAGGTTGGGGTACCGCTGTAACCCAGTTTTCTTTCCAGTTTCTCCTCTTCGGCCTTATTTTCTGACAAATTAATCTCTTCAAAAGGTATGTCATTTTCTTCGAAATATAGCCGGGCCGTCTTACAGGAGGAACAGTCCAGTTTAGAATAGAATATAACCGGTTCCACATTTTTTGTTGCAGGCTTTACAGCTTCTGCTCTCTCAAACACAGCTCTATTACCCGTAGTAATGTTTGACCTTTCCACTTTTGCAGCATTATCAGGTGGAGGGCTGCCCTGATAGGTTACATTTCCCCTATCATCAACCCACTTGTAAAGTTCATCGGCTTCCGCAGGAAAAATTGAGAAACTAACAAGTAACAGTAACGCGGCCTTACAGGCAGCAAAACAACTTAATTTTTTCACGATGACGCCTCCTGACCATGAGTGATATACGTTCATCCTAACAGGATCATGTATTCTGACCAAGCAGGGGGGGCGGTAAACGATGAAAGGTGAAAGACTGCTGTCCCGTTAACGCCACATCGTCATGCCGGGCTTGACCCGGTATCCAGTAAGTCCTTGAAACCGCTGGATTCCGGCCTACGCCGGAATGACAACACCATTGGGTTCCCTGCATCCCAAGCACTGCGACAACGACAGCAAAATAAGATCAGCTTAACGGGACAGCAGTGAAGCTGAAACCCGGATTAGTTCGGCTTATCAGGCTTATTCTCTTCTGGTTCGTTCTCGTCTGGTTTGTTCTCTTCTGGTTCGTTCTCGTCTGGAGCCTCTCCATCTGAATTATCAGGCTCTGGTTGAACCCAGTCTGTTATATCTTCCAGTTCATCCAGTTCTTTGGCCAGTTTGTCTATATCCTCTTCTTCCTCGATATCATCGACGGCATCATCCTCCGATTCACCGGCATTTGCCTGCTGCGGCATTATGGCGGGAGTAATGACATCATTTTCATTGGTATCTTTCTCGGCAGTCTCCGTGTCTGAAGCCGTTTCTTCTGATGGAATTTTTGTCGGCTCCAGATCAGTATCGCCGTCGGACTCTTCCTCATCAGTCTTTAGCGGGCCACCTACAAACTTTGACATAAAAAGCCCTAGCTCAAACAGTAACCACATTGGGATGGCCAGCATGCTCTGCGAAAAAATATCCGGTGGGGTTAGCAGCATACCGACGACAAAAGCACCGAGCACCACGTATTGACGCTTTTTTGCCATCTTCTCACGGGTTGTGATCCCGGCCTTGACCAACAATATTGTTGCAATAGGCACTTCAAAGACGATACCAAAGGCAAAGAAGAGTTTTATCACAAAATTCAGGTAATGATTAATATCCGGTGTTACTTCAACCCCGATCGGTGCGACACTTGGGAAGAAGCTAAACATGATGGGAAAGACTACGAAGTAGGCGAAGGCTATTCCACAGTAAAAAAGAATAGTGCTGGACAGTAGCAGTGGAAAAGCCAGGCGTTTTTCCTTGTCATACAGACCGGGTGCGATGAAGGACCAGACTTGATAGAGTAAATAGGGGATAGCCACGGCAATTGATAATGCAAAAGCAAATTTCAGAGGCACCAGGAAAGGCCCGGCCACTTCAGTCGAGATCATCGTACCGTTGGTAGAGAGTGCCGAAAGCATCGGTGCTGCCAGCAGGGTAAACAGCCTGCCGGAAAAAATAGCGGCCGGAACAAATACGATCAGAACAACGATTACAGCGCGCAGCAGACGATCACGCAGTTCAATTAAATGGCTGATAAAGGACTCGGGCTGGGCTGCCTGTTCCTCATCGGGGACACTACTCTCTTCGCTCATACTAGTGTTCTATCCCTGTGACAATTACAGGTTCAGCATCCCTGTGGTGTTTCGCAACAAGGCGCAATGCTAAGGCAATGGCTGTTCCTCTGTAGAACACTAGTCTGGATTTTTGGTATCTTGAGGTGAATCTTTAGGTGTATCAGAAGATGTGTCGGAAGATATATTGGGTGTTTCTGTCACGGCGGCCTGCAAGGGAAGCTGTTCATTTATTGCGTCTGCCGCGCTATGCTTAAACTTGTTGAGTTCTGTCTGTGCCGATGTCAGATCGTTGCGCAGCTGTCGCAGTTCATTAAGTTCCGTTGTTGACATCTGGCTGACGACATCTGCCTTGATACCTGTAATCATCACACGCGCTTTGCCGACCCAACGACCAACGGCTCGCGCTGCTTCAGGCATCCGCTCCGGACCCAGGATTAACAGGGCAATGACCCCGATCAGGATCATTTCAAACATCCCGATATCAAACATCTTTTATTATCCCCTGAGATGAACGGAGATTCAGACCTTATCTTCAGTTTTGCTAGTTACTTCCGCATCAATCACTTCACCAGTTTTCTTCGATCCCAAGGTGCCAGGTGTTTCATCTTCCTTGGACATTTCATTGCCCATGGCCTTTTTGAAACCTTTTATACCTGCTCCAAGATCACCGCCCAGGTTACGTAATTTCTTACCCCCGAACAGCAACATGACGATAACCAGTACAATCAATAGCTGCCAGATACCTATTCCACCTACACCCATAACTTACTCCATCAAAATTCTGCGAGGTTTAACTCCCCTGCAAACTGTCGCGAACATCGCCATTCCGGCATATGCCGGAATACAGTAAATAATCACCCCACACCTACGTACTATGTGGGCCTGTTTGCCTTTTCTTCAAGACCGGACAAACCAAAACGTCTCGCCAACTCCTGCAGCACATCCTCTGCCGTCAATCCCTGGTGAGATAACATGACCAGGGTATGAAACCACAAATCAGCTGTTTCATAAACAATCTTCTGCCGATTACCGTCTTTTGCCGCCATCACGGTTTCTGTGGCTTCTTCGCCAATCTTCTTCAGTATAGCATCGAGCCCCTTGTCGTACAGGCCGGCAACATAGGAACTGTCAGCAGATACCGACTTCCTTTGTTCCAGTACCTCCATCAATTGTCCAAGAATGTCATTCATTCAAACTACCTGTTTTTCACCACGGTGATCAGAGGAAAAATTAAAGGTTAAGGACCCTCTGTGGTGAAATCATTTATAAATCTCTTTCGGGTCTTTCAGTACCGGCTCCACGCTCTGCCAGCGGCCATTTTCGTAGCGCTGGTAAAAGCAGCTTTCTCGACCAGTATGGCAGGTTATCCCGCCCTTTTGCTCGACTTTCATCAATATTGCGTCATTATCGCAGTCCAGACGCAGTTCTTTCACTACCTGATGGTGACCCGATTCTTCACCCTTGCGCCACAATTTACCGCGTGAGCGCGACCAGTATACGGCATGACCGCCATCGGCCGTCAGTTGCAGTGCCTCACGGTTCATCCAGGCCATCATCAGCAACTTGCCTGTTTCAGCATCCTGTGCAATGACCGGGACCAGGCCATCTGGCGCCCATTTAACCTCATCCAACCAGTCATCCGCCATTAGCTTACCTCTTTTGTGTCCGTCGCTCCTACAATAGCCAGGGCTATTCCGTAATTCTTACTTCTATACCGGCATCATGCATCTTTTGCTTTGCCTGCTGCACAGTGTAATCACCAAAATGAAAAATGCTGGCGGCCAGCACGGCATCGGCGTGTCCCTTACTCACACCATCGACCAGATGATCGAGGTTGCCCACGCCACCGGAAGCAATTACCGGCACATCGACAGTATCACAGACCGCACGTGTCAGGGCCAGATCAAAACCATCCCGGGTGCCGTCTCTATCCATACTGGTCAGTAAAATTTCTCCGGCACCATAATCGGCCATTTTCTTTGCCCATTGCAAGGCATCCAGGCCTGTACCCCTACGGCCACCGTGGGTGAAAATCTCCCAGCGGGGCTTATCACCGGCTTCTACCTGCCTGGCATCGATGGATACCACGATTGCCTGTGAGCCAAAGTGACCGGAGGCCTGTTTAACAAATTCAGGGTTAAACACAGCCGCGGTGTTGATACCCACTTTATCCGCACCCGCGTTCAGCATACGGCGCACATCATCCAGCACACGTATACCACCTCCCACCGTCAGTGGAATAAATACCGTGCTGGCCACCTCCTCTACCACATGCAGGATGGTATCGCGATTGTCCGAAGAGGCGGTGATATCAAGAAAAGTGATTTCATCTGCACCTTGTTCATCATAGCGCGCTGCCACCTCTACCGGATTGCCGGCATCGCGGATATCAACGAATTGCACGCCTTTGACTACGCGCCCGTCACGCACATCAAGGCAGGGAATAATTCTTTTTGCCAGTCCCATATTATTTTCCTGCTCTGTCAGGCGGGTCGGCTAATTGCTGGCACTCGGCCAGATCTAACGAACCTTCGTATAAGGCACGGCCGATGATAGCGGCATTGATACCCGTCGCTTCATGTTCCAGCAGGCGTTCGATGTCGGCCAGGGTAGTGATACCGCCGGATGCCACAACCGGGACAGTCAAAGCCTCTGCCAGGCGTGCCGTTGCCTCGGCATTAACGCCCTGCATCATGCCGTCGCGGGAGATATCGGTGTAGATGATACCCTCTATGCCCTCATCTTCGAACTGGCGGGCCAGTTCTGTGATATCAATACCGGAGTCTTTGGCCCAGCCATCAACCGCCACCATGCCATTTTTGGCATCGAGACCCACATACACATGACCGGGGATGGCCCTGCATAAGGCTTTGACAAACTTTGGCTCACGCACCGCCATCGTCCCGATGATGACATAATCTACACCGGCTTCAATATAGGCTTCAGCCGTGGCCGCGTCACGAATACCACCACCCAGTTGTATGGGTAAATCAGGATAGACCGACGCGATATCCCGTATCACCTGCTCATTGACTGGACGGCCCTCAAATGCACCGTTAAGATCAACGATATGCAGCCGCCGCGCACCCGCATCAACCCAACGCCCTGCCATATTGACAGGGTCATCTGAAAATACTGTATCATCCTCCATGCGTCCCTGACGCAAGCGCACACACTGGCCGTCTTTCAGATCAATCGCGGGGATGATTAGCATGTTTTTCCTTTGTTTTTCTTGCTCTTCATAAATTGGACTTTCAAGAGTGTCTTTGTAAATTTGTAGGAGCGTCGCCTCGGCGCGATTGTTTAAGATACTATCAAGCCCATGAAAAAACATCGCGCCGAGGCGGCGCTCCTACCTTCCTTTCAACTAGATTTTCCAGTTTACAAAATTCTCCAGCAGCTTAAGCCCGTCATGCTGGCTTTTTTCCGGGTGAAACTGTACGGCAAAAATGTTGTCGCGGGCTGTCGCTGAGGTGAAGTTCACGCCGTATTCGGTGACACCTGCCACATCGGCTTCATTCTCTGATTGTAGACAATAGCTGTGGACAAAATAAAACCTCGCCATATCGGCAATACCCTGCCACAACGGATGTTTCATCGTCTGTTTTACCTGGTTCCACCCCATGTGTGGGATGGGATACTGATGACCCGTTTGCGGGTTGATCATTGCCTGTGGATCGCTGGAGACGTCGGTGAAATGTTTTGCATGCCCCTTGAAAAGACCTAACGTTTTAACACTCTCGCCCTCTTCACCATGCTCATCACTGGATTCATACAAGACCTGCTGCCCCAGACAAATACCCAGGAAGGGCTTATTTGCCGCCGCATCGAGAACGGCTGGCTCCAGATCAGTATCGTATAAGGCCTTTATATAACCACCTATCGCACCCTGTCCGGGCAACACGACCCGATCTGCAGCACGAATATCACTAACATCAGCTGAAATCATTACATCGGCTCCAGGCGCAACATGCTCGAAGGCTTTAGCAACTGAACGCAGGTTGCCCATGCCGAAATCGACAACAATGATACTGGTCATTTTTAATATCCCGATTACTGGCCGGCTCTGCTCAGAGGCTTCCTTTGGTCGATGGAATTGCGTTGCCTATACGAGCATCTGGTTCTACCGCCATGCGCAGGGCACGTCCAAAGGCCTTGAATACCGTCTCGGCGATATGGTGTGAGTTATCACCACAGAGATTATCGATATGCAAGGTCACCAGCGCATGATTGCAAAAACCCTGGAAAAATTCGTGTATCAGGTCAGTTTCAAATTCACCGACACTGGCACGTGGGAAGTCCACCCGATACTCGATCTGGGGGCGACCGGAAAAGTCAATCACCACGCGGCTAAGGGCTTCATCCAATGGCACAAAAGCGTGGCCATAACGGGTCATGCCGCATTTGTCCCCCAGCGCCTGCTTAAAGGCCTGGCCAAGTACAATACCAATATCTTCAACAAGGTGATGTGCATCAACATGCAAATCACCCTTCGCCTGAACATCCAGATCAATCAGTCCATGACGGGCGATCTGTTCCAGCATGTGCTCCAGGAAAGGCACACCGGTAGAAAAAGACGAGCGTCCGGTTCCGTCTACATTCAGGGTGATACTGATCTGCGTTTCGAGGGTGGTTCTGGATACCTCGGCGGTGCGTTTATTCATAAGTTTTTACCAAAACTGATGGTTTCGGGAATTTTAGCAGAAAAGCGCTTACAAGTTACAAGTTGAAAGTTGAAAGTTGAAAGTTGAAAAACGAAATCTTGAAAAACCGAAAATCTATAAACTATCGTAACTGACGTCAATAAGTTATTTTTTTGATCTGTCATCTTTGGCCTTGGATCCTGGATCTTCATTTTAAAGGAAACACCACTTTAACCGTCACCCCCTTTCCATTCCCTCTTCCTGTCTGGAAGTCTATTTTCGCATTATGCAGATCCACAACGCGCTGCACGATGGACAGTCCCAGACCGCTACCGGTCTGACCGGTGCCGAGGCCACGATAGAAGCGGTCAAAAACTCTGCCTTTATCCTCTTCCGCTATCCCCGGCCCACTGTCCATAATTTTTAGTATCACACCCTCCGGTGCGCGGGAGATGCTTGCTTTTACCCAGCCACCTGCGGGTGTATAGCGGACGGCATTATCAATCAGGTTTCTGACCAGCACGGACAGGGCTTCTGCCTGTCCCCTTATTTTGATATCACCTGCGGCCTGCCGCACTTCCAGATCAACATGCTTTTCCACTGCCAGACTTGCGACATCAGCAGCCACTTCTGTCAGAATACGCGTTAAATTCTGTTGTACAAATTTTCTGTTGGGGATGTCTGGATCCAGCCTGGCCAGCATCAGCATCTGACGCACCAGGTGTGCAGTATTATCGATACCGATGATGATATGCCTGATCGCCGCATCCTTTTCCTTTTCATTAGATGCTCTCAATGCCACCTGGGCCTGGGCCTTGATTCCAGCCAGGGGGGTTCGCAGCTCATGTGCCGCATCCGATGTGAAACCACGTTCATTACTTAATGCCTTCTTCAAACGACTCAATAAGGTGTTTAAGGAAACAAATAAAGGCAGCACTTCCGCCGGCACCCTGGCCACATCAATCTGCTCAAGATTCTGCGGGTTGCGATGCCGCACCTCATCCGCTATCGCCTCAAGCGGCCTGAGACTACGACCTGCGCCTATCCAGATCATCAGCATAAGTAAGGGCAGGGCAATGATGAAAGGCCAGAATACGTGGCGGGTAATTTCCATAACCAATTCATTACGTATGTGATAATTCTGGGCAACTTCTACCGTAAAATTGACGACCTTGTCTCGCATTACAAACACACGCCACTTATCATCGGCACCCGTGATATCAATGAATCCTGTGGTCCCTGCTGCGATGCTAAAATCCGGTGCCTGCTGTGACATAAACCAGGCTTTACCGTTGTTGTCTCTGACGACAAAAGAAATCTTGCTTTCATAGAAATGTCCGGGCGCCGATACATCCAGCACTATCGCATTTTCATTCTTCCCTTCTATCGTGGCCTCTGCCATTTCATGCTGGATCAGGGCATGCAGCACCCTGGCAGATTGTGCGAGTTGTGCATCAAAAAGTTCCTGTACCTCTTTCCGTGCAGAATAAATACTATTGGCCGTGATCCCGCCCCAGACCAGCAGCATTAAACCGCCGATGAAAAAAACAAGTCGAAGCCGGATAGACTGCGTCATTTTAGGGTGCCTCTATTAATTCTGGGTAGATCAGATTGCATTCCAAAACGTTCATATCAAGGAAAGAATCACGCGTGAGCCTGGCTATTGCGAAGATTATTAACACAAAGAGGGACGATTTGGGATGGAAAATGAATAGTCATGGATTAATAGAAGGCCCTATACTTTGTCTATCGTATAGCCCACACCTCGAACCGTGCGAATCAGGTCTGAGCCCAACTTTTTTCGCAGATGATGGATATGTACCTCAATCGCATTGCTCTCTATCTCCTCATCCCACCCATAGAGACTCTCTTCAAAATGCTGGCGTGAAAGCACCCGCCCGGCGCTCTCCAATAAAAGCTGCAGCATACTGAATTCTCTGTGTGATAGATTGACCGATTCACCCTGCTGTGTGGCGACATGGGCTGCCGGATCAAGAATAATGTCTCCATGATTAAGCAAAGGCGCCGCCCTGCCAGCCCGTCGGCGCAGCAGTGCCCTGACCCTGGCACAAAGTTCGTCCATGTCAAACGGCTTGGTCATGTAGTCATCTGCACCGGCATCCAGCCCGGCTATGCGCTGATCAACGGTATCTCTGGCCGTCAATATCAGTACCGGAATATCATTTGCCTCCTTACGTAAGGCAGACAACACCTGCTGACCTGAAATGCCCGGCAGCCCGAGATCCAGGACAACCAGGTCATGCCAGCCAGCGGAGGCCGCTGTTAGGGCCGCTCTTCCATCCTTAACCCAGTCAACAGTAAACCCTGCCTGTGTCAGACCAACACAAACGGCATCGCCCAGCAGGGCATTGTCTTCTACAAGTAATATTCTCATTTAATTGCTCGGATATGTGTCCCTGTTTAACCATTGAAAAGAGCTGCCCGTAACTCTATCATGTTGAAGGGGTGGGTAAATATGCTGGAACCGACAACAGCTGTATTTTCCCCACCAGTCAATATTTTTATCACTTTCATCGGATTTTACTGATTTCTTAAGGGTATTTTAAGAAACAAGGACTAAAATATGCCTAACGGACAACAGGTTTTACCTGTCAACCAGCCGCTGTCGGCTGTAATATGGATAACTAATTTTTACTGTTGGAGAAATATCTCACTCTTGTGTGAAGGAAGAAAACATGAAAACATCTATTAAAATTGCAGCGATCACAGCGCTTTCATTTACAGCTAGCCAGGCCCTGGCATTTGAAACAGAGGTTGAACGTGTGGGTATGCTGTATCTCAATATTCCACTTAGCAATCAAACTTCTGCACCCAAAATGGATAGGTCTGTAGTGGGCTTTCGTTTTGGTCAGACACGCATATCTACTGACCGTGCCGGCTCACTCTTTACCTATTTCAGGTCACGCCCGGCACTGATTGATGTGCAGTTTGGTATGGTTGGAAGTAAAAACGCGCCTAATGATATCCACTTTGGCCTGATGGATCTCAAGCTTACGGGGATTAGTTCTATCGAAAAAACCTACATCAATGGCGTGCTCGTAACGGGTGGAATTGCTGCAACACAATTACTGGCGGGCGTAGCCGCTGTCGGTGGCATCGGCGTGATGGCAGCAGCAAGTGGTAGTGGCTCCAGTTCCAGTGACAACTCATCCAGTCAGTCAGATTCATCAAATACTTCCGACCCCTCATCTATCAATGATGACAGTGAAAGTGATGATGTGGCCAAAAATGAAATGGACGACGAGAATGAAGTAGAAAATGAAAATGAAGTGGAAACCGAAAATGAGGTAGAAGACGATAACGAGGTAGACATGCCAGAAGGAACATCATCTTAAGGCTTCAGCAGAAAGAAGGTTTATTGCAGTAACAACGTTTATTTGCAGCAGAAGTCTGCACAGGAGGCAATAAAACCATCGGCCTGAATAGATAAGGCGGGTGGTTTTTTTCTGCCTTTTTTTCTTTTCATCTCAACAGCAATTCGGACAATTCTTTTAAAAAGGCATCATTCTCAACCGGGCGACCCACTGTAACACGCAGACAGTTCTCCATTGCACTGCCAGCACGATGCAGGCATTTTATTAAAATACCCCGCGCCTGTAATTGAGCATGGATAGCCGTAGCTCCATCATCGGATATCCTGAATAGGATAAAGTTTGCATCACTCGGCCATGCCTCAATACCCTCGATGGATGATAGGGAAGCATAAACCCGGTCGCGCTCACGACAAATTTCACCAATCTGATCCTGAAATACCTGCCAATGGTCAAGTGCGAAGGAAGCCGTTGCCTGGGTCAGCTTGTTGATATTGTAGGGCAATCGCAGTTTATCCAGTTCGCTTATCCAGTCAGCGTGGCCAGCAATAAGCCCGAGGCGTATACCGGCCAGGCCGACCTTGGACAGGGTACGCATTACAATAAGATCGGGGTTGTCAGCTAATCGAGCGATAACGCTTTCACTTTCCGGCCTGACGAAAGGGTGGTAGGCCTCGTCCACTACAACCAGTCCTGGCGCCAGATTGAGTATTTCTTCAATTTCCGCCTGCTGATAAACCGTACCGGTCGGGTTGTTTGGCGAGGCGAGAAATATGACTGCAGGCTGATGGGTGTTGATCGCCCTACGCATAGCAGGCATATCCAGCGTGAAATTCTGCCGCAACGGCACGCCAACATAAGACAAACGACATGCCCGCGCCAACACTTCGTACATAACAAATGACGGTGCGGGTGCAAGTACTGTCCGGCCATTACCGGCTATAGCCATCAGTATGGCCTGGATCAACTCATCCGAGCCATTGCCCAGCATGATGGCTGATTCGTCAGGGATTTCCATCACGGCCCGTAGACGCTGGACAAGCTCAATCGCAACTGAGTCCGGATAGCGGTTCAGCTGCAGGTCAATAAGGGTATCGAGCCAGGACTGTTCCAGCGCTTTCGGCATTGACCAGGGGTTTTCCATCGCATCGAGCCTGATGAAGTCACCTGAGGGCGACGCGTGGTAACTGTTTTGCTGCTGGATTATTTGTCGCACCCAGCGAGTGGCCGATGTTTTACTGTTCATTAAGAATAGTCTTGGGTTGTGGGTCTTGGGTCCTGGGCCTAAAGACTGAAACCAAAACCAATAAATCGCAAGTTTTTTCTGACCGCTGCTCTGGTGGCCTACGACTTCTGACTTCCAACTTCCGACTTCAACCCTTTAATCCGATACTCCGCCGAACGTGCATGTGCCGTTAAAGATTCTGCGCGGGCCATCACCGATGCAGTCTTACCCAGTTGTGATGCCGACTCCGGCGTGCACATAATGAGGCTGCTACGTTTTTGAAAATCATAGGTTCCCAACGGGGAACTGAATCGGGCCGTGCCAGAGGTTGGTAAGGTGTGATTGGGTCCGGCACAATAGTCGCCTAATACTTCGCTGCTGTACGCTCCCATGAAGATAGCTCCAGCATGAAGAATTTGTTTCGAGACACTCAGTGGATCGTCAACAATCAGTTCCAGATGCTCCGGTGCAATACGATTCGTCACGTCAATGGCCTGATCTATATCCTCAGTAACAATGACGGCACCCTGCCCTTCTAACGAGGCCCTGATAACCGGTTCGCGCTCCATGCTTGGCAGTAATTCCTCCATGGCCTGCAGTACCCGTGTTGC
The DNA here is from genome assembly GCA_013150915.1 of Gammaproteobacteria bacterium. Classification (GTDB taxonomy): domain Bacteria; phylum Pseudomonadota; class Gammaproteobacteria; order BMS3Bbin11; family BMS3Bbin11; genus BMS3Bbin11. Next base: position 2,964 of record JAADJE010000007.1, on the reverse strand, counting down.
AAAATCACTGGAGGTGGTGACCAGAATAGACTGTGCTAGCTCATCATGCTCGGCCTGTGAAAACAGATCCATGGCCACCCAGGCGGGATCACAAACACTGTCGCAAAGCACAACAATTTCCGATGGCCCGGCAAGCATATCGATACCCACCTTACCGAACACACGCTGTTTTGCTGTGGCCACAAAAGCATTGCCCGGGCCAACTATCTTGTCGACGGCGGGGATAGTTTTCGTGCCATAGGCCAGCGCCGCAATGGCCTGTGCCCCGCCAATTGTGAATACACGATCAACACCGGCCAGCGCCGCAGCCGCCAGCACCAGTTCATTCAGCTCGCCACCCGGCGCTGGCACAACCATGATGGTTTCACCAACACCTGCCACCTGAGCAGGAACAGCTGTCATAACCACTGTGGAGGAGTAGGCAGCCTTCCCTCCGGGAATATAAATACCGACCCGATCCAGCGGCGTTACCTGCTGCCCCAGCAAAGTGCCGGTTTCGTCGGTATAGGTCCACGACTTGCCACACTGCCGCTGGTGAAAATCACGTACACGGTGTAGCGAGACATCCAATGCATCACGCTGCGCATCTGAAATCGCACCTATAGCCTGCTGCAGTCGGCTACTGGGTATCTCAAGTTCAGAGGGGTCAGCGACATCCAGTCGATCAAGTTTACGGGTGTATTCAAGCAAGGCCTGATCACCGCGCTTTATAATGTCGCTGATGATGTCGGCGACAATCCCGTCTACATCCTCTATCTGCTGATGGCTGCGATTGAGCAGTGCCTGCAGAGACTCAGTAAAACCGTCGTCCCAGGTATTCAGCTGCAGCATCGAAAAACGGCTCATTATTTCTCATCCAGCACAGCGGCAATGGCTGCAACGGTGGACTGCATCAGTTCGTGCTTGAGCTTCATCGATGCGGTATTACCGACCAGCCATGAACTGATGTCTGCAATATGCTCGACTTCAACCAGGTTATTTGCCTTCAGGGTATTGCCGGTATCAACCAGATCGACGATACGGTCTGCCAGACCTACCAGGGGCGCCAACTCCATTGATCCGTACAGTTTTATGATTTCAGTCTGGACGCCCTTGGTGGCAAAAAAACGACGGGTGATGTGTACATATTTGGTCGCAATACGCAGACGTGACCAGTTTGCCGGATTATCATTGGCCGCCATTTCAGCCGGTTCAGCCACCATCAGGCGGCAACGCGCTATACCGAGATCCAGTAACTCAAATAAATCACCATCATGCTCCATCAGGACATCTTTGCCGGAAACACCCAGATCGGCCGCACCGAATTCAACAAAGGTGGGCACATCTGCGGCACGGATGATGACGAGCCTGATATGGCTCTGGTTGGTAGCAAAAATCAGCTTACGACTGATTCGTGGATTATCCAGCGGTTCGATACCTGCCGCTGCCAGCAACGGGAGGGTCTCGTCAAGGATTCTGCCTTTGGACAGGGCAATAGTCAGTGAATCTGTCATCCCGTCAGGCTCCGTCTCAGCTCTGTGGACATGCGTTCATAATGAAGACCGGAAACCCGTTTAATACTCGCTCCGAGCCTTGAGAGTTTTTCCTCTATCCCATCATAACCACGGTCTATGTGATAAATACGGTCGATCACGGTCTCTGAACTGGCGACTATCCCGGCCAGTACCAGTGAGGCAGAGGCACGCAGGTCTGTTGCCATCACTGGCGCACCCTGTAACTTATCCGTTCCTGTAACGATCGCGGTATTGCCCTGCAGGTCTATCTGAGCACCCATACGCTGTAATTCCTGTACATGCATGAAGCGATTTTCAAAAATAGTTTCGGTGATGGTTCCCGTGCCCTCTGCGACGCTATTTAGCACCATAAACTGTGCCTGCATATCTGTGGGGAAAGCAGGATATGGCGCCGTACGAATATTCACTGCCCGCATCCTTTTCCCATGTGCTCTCAATCTGATCCAGTCGTTACCGACCTCGATTTCGGCCCCAGCCTGACGCAGTTTTTCCAGCACGGCTTCAAGCAGATAAGGCTGGGTATCACGTACCGTTATATCCCCCCCGGTAATGGCCGCAGCAACCAGATATGTGCCCGTTTCAATACGATCTGGTATAACGGTATGGTCTGCACCATGCAGTGATTCAACGCCTTCAATCAGCACCTCATCGGTACCCGCACCGCTGACCTTCGCGCCCATGCTATTAAGGCAATTTGCGAGATCAACCACCTCAGGCTCACGTGCCGCATTTTCTATCACGGTTGTCCCATCAGCCAATGTTGCCGCCATCATCAGGTTTTCTGTACCGGTAACAGAGACCACATCCATAAACAACCTGGCACCGTGTAGGCGGTCAGCTTTGGCCTTGATATAGCCATCTTCGATACGGATAACCGCCCCCATATCTTCCAGTCCTTTGATATGCAGATTTACCGGGCGTGAACCGATGGCACACCCACCTGGCAAAGACACTTCAGCCTCGCCAAAACGAGCCAGCAAGGGCCCCAGCACCAGAATGGAGGCACGCATAGTTTTGACCAGATCATAGGGTGCAACTCTAGAGGACAGGGTGCTGCTGTCAGCTGTAATGTTGAGCTTTTCATCTATGATCAGGCTAACCCCCATGCGCCCGAGCAACTCCATGGTGGTCGTAATATCGTGCAGATGCGGGACGTTGCAGACACGCAGCGGCTCTTTGGTCAGCAAAGCGGACATTAATACCGGTAAGGCCGCATTTTTCGCCCCTGATATCCGAACGACACCGCTCAGCGTTCGACCACCGGTAATGATGAGTTTATCCATTTAATAGTAAAAACCGTGCGATGAAACAGAATTAATGCCGCAGTATAAACTTACTGACGCTGATAGTCAGTAGGTAAACATGCAAGCTTCAGGGTGTTAAAGACATCAAATTACGGGGTGCTTTACAATTAATTTGTAGGAGCGTCGCTCGGCGCGATTGCTAGTGT
>JAADJE010000065.1 GCA_013150915.1 Gammaproteobacteria bacterium | reverse complement strand
GGACAAAGTCTGCTGAAGAAATATTGGAAAAAGTGAATCGCGCGCGATCGACCCTTGATAATATAGGATTAAATTAGGACACTACACTAGGCACCATTGTAGTTGCTACCATTACGATTGCGGACAACGATGCTAATAGTGGCGGTGGTTCAGGTGGTGGTTCCACCAGTGGCAGTAGTTCAGGAGGTGGTGGCGGCGCCATGAATCCACTACTTCTGCTCGGTCTGCTGTTGGCACCTGCAATCAGACGGCGAAAGAAACGTTAGAGAGAAAGGGAGGCTGACATTTCTTGTCTGTCTCCCTGATTTTTAATCTCTCAGGGTTAAATTCCCAGTAGTTGAGTTAAAGGGGCCAAGCTCGAATTAACGTGTTATCGTCCCGATCATGCCTCGTCAACCTCGCACCCATCTTACCGATATGCCACTGCACATTGTGCAGCGGGGACATAATCGCGAAGCATGTTTTTTGGTGATGATGATTATTCCGCTTATCGTCATTGGCTCGGCGAGGCGCTTAAGACCACCGGCTATCAGTTGCATGCCTATGTGCTGATGACCAATCATGTACATCTACTACTGACTCCACCGGAACCCAAGGCTGTATCCCGGCTTGCGATTTCGCTGGGTCGGCGAAGGGAAATAAGGGGACACAATATTTAACTATTCTGTCATTCTTTCAGAAAGGTACGGCGAACACAGCGTGAGATGCAGTGGTAGTACGGTATTGAATCCAAGCAGACCTGATTTTTGCGGGGGTTTGGCATCCATGCCCTTCTTCCGTATGGGTAAAATATGCCTCGCATATCTAACGAGGATCAAACAGGATGTCAATTGATTGATGGGTGTCTTGTTTTAGTTCTTTGGGAGACTCAAGCAGTACCGGGCAATTGCGACCCAGTATGAAAAAACAGACAGAATTTTTCCTGGGGCCATTCATCTTGCTATCTTGCTGCTTTGGTGATCTGGCCTAATTGACGACACGTTCTAACATCAGTTACCTTACCTACCTCTGTCCTCAAATCCTCCTGCTGAAGGAATTTATTCGGAAGGAGAGGCCACTCAAGGCATGATGAATCCATTGAGTTGGCGTACCGTCCAGTGCCCGAAGAAGGCGGCCAGTGGCGGTTATTGTGCCAGCCCTGTTGCCATCCTTGTTTCGGTTAGATGGTGATGATACATGGGGGTTACGAATCACGAATTGAGTGAAATTTAATTTTCACAGGAGAAGTGAGTATGTCAAATAAAGACGTTTGGATCGCATTCACCAAAAATAGGCCGCTTGAAGGCTGTGGTATCGACTTCGATGGCTGTGAATTTTACTTTACTGATATTTGCGTGCCAATAGAAGCAACACCCGATAAATTGGTTGCTTTGGGTGATATTATAGAAATGGTGAAGTGCTCACTTGAGGAAAGTCGCCTGGAGTTGGTAGATATTTCAATGCTCGTTCGATATAAAAATGGCGAGTGGAAAACGAATACGGATAGTTTTAATGATATTAATGCACTGGCGGTGAAAGCTGGACAATCAGGTAAAATAGTGCTCAGCAGTTTTCGTTCTGAGGAGATTGAAGAACTTCAAACTTATCGCCACAGCATTATTGAATCTGATTATGAGTAGAGGCTAAGCCAGGGAACACAAAAATGACAATTCAAAACGGTGCCACCAGTTTGGCTGAAGGTAAGTATGCATTTAAAACAGATGTGAATTTTATCTTTGGCAAACAACAGCGAATAGAGAGAACATATGTACTACGTACCACTTTCCATAGCCTTGCGGAATGGAAAATACGCAATCCCCATATAGAACTTTCGCCATTTAAAAGTCAGAATTCAGCTGTTGTTAAGTACGCCTCCATTATCGATGGCGAGGTGTGGGTTTTTGGTATTAATGCTACACAAGCACGGGATATAGTGGCCGCTGTAAAAATCGCTTCACTTTACTACAGGGTCAAGCCATCTGTTTTTTTGCAAGATATTTACACGAAAAACTTAAATGCTGAACACGAAGACAAGATGACATATGAAGGTTTGATTCGTGCCAATATAGATCTCTACACCGAAGTATGTGGGGCATTGATTGATGCAGCAAAGCAATTAGGGGTTTCTCATCAATTAAATTTCCATGTATTTAGTAAAAACAATAATCCAAAAATGCCCAGGAATGATCTGGTTAAATCATTAAAAGCGGGTGGCGCTGAATCGATTGAAACTGACGAGCACTGCCCTAGAGTCATGGTAGGTGATAATTTGGGCGAACGTTCGATTGATCAATTTACTCATTTCCATTTAGCCATACTGAAAGTATAACAACATCAATTTAAAGCAAAAAATAAACAACCTCGCAAAAATAAGGGTAGAGGGCAGGTTTAGTCATCTGTAGAAACGGCCTATCTGTTTCCACTTCTTTCGTCTGGCGGTGCCTCAATAACCTTCTCATGGATAACTTCACCAGCCCCTCCCTCATCAAACCGTGCATACGGTTTTCCCGTACACGGCTTTTCGATGTTCTTCATGCCAGGGCTCCAGGGAGCTATCGTCGGATCGACCTATAAAGGGGTCACGACCTATAAAGCGACCTATAAAGGGGTCAAAGCCCTTTAAGAGAGCCATCCGGCCTCCCGCGTCGACTCTGACCAACCTTTATTTTGAGTTTCCGCTCGATCTTTTCTCTGAAATAATCATTCCCCAATGGTGTTCCCGTTTGCCAGGCTGCATGTATTGATTTCAGGTCGTCAGAATCAAGATGTGTTCTGAACAAATCCTTGTAGGCCACAAGGCGGGCATCTTTTGTCTTTTTCAGACCTGTGTACAAATTGTGTCAGTGACAAGACGGTCATCCTTTCCTTGTGCATTATATCGATAGCTTCTCCAGCGGTAATGGCCAGGTGATTTGACCCTATTGGCTCTGATGGGGTTGAGTTCAATGTACCGCATGCAAATGAACAGGTATTGGTCATCATTGATCAAAGAGGCTTTGTATCGCCCTTCCCAGAGACTGCCACTACTACCGTAGGTATGATTGATATAGGGTACGTATCGCCTACCGACATATTGCATCATTCGGCTGATTCCCTGTTTATCGTGAGGTGTGGCCAGGATATGGATGTGATTAGTCATCAACACATAGGCATGGATGTCACAGTGATATCGTTCAGCAGCCTCTTCTAACCAGCTGAGGTAGGCCTGATAATCACCGGCCTCAAAAAACACCGGTTCACGGCTGTGGCCTCGTTGTACTATGTGAACCGGTACATCTGGCAAGAAAAACCGTGGTTTGCGCGGCATGTTCTCTGCTCTATCGTGATTACACGTCTAGGCTACCAGTAATTTAGATTTTATTAAAGGGCTCTGACCCCTTTACCGGTATTTTTCAGTGATACCTCTGCCACATCAAGACCGGCCAGCCTGGCTAATCGCATGGCCGCATACTCCCCTTTCACCACATTATAGGTATCGGTCGTTGAGCTAAACTTTGCGATATAGTGCTGATCATCGTCCTTGATCAGCGCTTTAGGCCTCGCGCCCCCCACACTGGAGCCATGCAATAAAGCAAGATCCAGCTCAGGGGGAAGTGGCAGGTTACGCTCAATGT
>JAADJE010000106.1 GCA_013150915.1 Gammaproteobacteria bacterium | reverse complement strand
CTCCCGGTCGATTTACCTGGCCCATTACAGGTATCGTCTGACTGACATAATCTTTAACCGAAAGTGTGACTTCAGGGAATTTCAGTATCCCTTTTGCCTTCAGCAGACCGGCTATTTTTTTTCCTGCTGCCTCCGGCGTCAATCCGGCAATGGTCACGTTCCCCAGCAATGGATAGGTGATTGCACCATCATCCTGGCTGATTCTGGCTTCAGTACTGAGATCTGGCTGATCGTAAACAGTAATATTGACCGTGTCACCGCCGCCAAGCAGGTACTCATTCTCAGCGAATGCCGGAAATGACGCGAGACAGATCAGGAGCAGGCTCAAAAGCCACAACCCGGCATTTAACGGAGTTTTATCCGGTTTGATCATAAGTGTCCTTTCATAAAGATTTTCTCTGTTATTCATAGCGTTACACAAATATATGATGCGCCTCCCTGGATAGGGCGGCAGATGCCCGGAGAGGTATAACGCTGTTCTTGCAACGGTCATCGAAGTGATATCATACAAATTCTACCTGTTTGGGAAGCACGTCCTCCAAACACCGGAAATTCCTTGATAATTCTATCATGGTATTGCGCACCTACCAATGCCGTTGAGGAAGGTGTTTTTGGGCTGTATTATGGACATTACCTGAAAATTAAAGACGTTATGAATAAAAACAATAAAATATTCCCGTAAACAGCCGACACCTGTGCCACATAACAACTTTTCCGTCTCCCGGGCTAGCAGACCGTGTAACGCTATTTTGTTTCCCGTGAGCAACACTGGCCTACCCGTTTGAGGCAATGACCATGGAAATTGAGAAAATCATCACTGAATTTGTTGAAAAGCGCTTTATGCGGGATGCGGCAAGCCCGCCCGCCGCCACGGACTCGCTGCTTGATTCCGGCATTCTGGACTCGGCCGGCATATTTGAACTGGTTTCATTCCTGGAGAAAACATTCAACATTGAAGTCGGGGATGATGACATCGTCCCTGATCATTTTGAGAATATCGAGTGCATTACGACACTGGTAAAAGCGCGCCAGAATTAAACTATGGAGTACTCCGGTGAGTCTGTCCAACCTTATTAACATACGGGATATTGTCAATATTCTTGTTCCCTTCACCCCGGAAAGCGTTCTGATGTCACTCGCCAGGTTCCAGGGAAACCGGGTATATCGCAACAATTTACACTTGCGCAATGCTGTTTATCACAATATTAAAACCTGCTACCCAGGCAAATTTTCGCACGACACCCTGGAATCTGTGGTCCGCCAGTGGTTCATTTTCAAACATCAGAAAGAACTGCTGGTATTTACGATGTCACTTATGCGACCCGGACGTCTTGAACGGGTTATCCCCATTGAGGGCCTCGAATATCTCGACCATGCCCTGGAAAATGGCCGGGGTGCTGTACTCATGGGCTCACATCTGAATTCGATCGCCCATTTCCTGGGCATATACCGACTAAGAAAGATGGGATACGATGCACACGCCGTTATGCCAACACAGGATGACCCGTTCAAACCCAGCAAGGCAGGCCTCGCCATTATGCGTATGACGGGTGAAGGTACACTGCTTGATCAGATAGGCGCTTTTTATGCACAGTTCAATATTCGCCCTATCCTGCGCAGCCTTTCCGGTAATGGCGTTGCACTTCTACTGGGCGATGGCTTTCATTCAACGGCATTTGTCCCGGTGAACTTTATGGGGCGCAAAGTAAACTTCACAACAGGACCGGTAGCCGTTGCCCGTATTTCCGGTGCAGCCTTGTTACCCACCTTCATGGTCGGCGATTCACCGGACCAGCTGAAAATGATTATCGGTAAGCCACTGCACGTTACAGAAGAATCCGGGAAGGATCATGATGCAGCAATAGTCCAGCAATACGCCAGTCTACTGCAACATTATGTTGAGCAATACACATCGGGCTGGCAGCACTGGGAATTTGAAAACATACTGGATCTGATGGAGAGAATTCTGGACACTTCCTTGCAAGATCGTCTGACGGTATAAATCCAACCCGATGAAACCTGGCACTGATGATCGAAGCGCGGGCACACTGTCACCAAGAAGCGCACGAATTGCATTACTGTGGAAATTTGCAGAATACTGCGGCCTTCTGGCATTTCTGCTACTTATCCCACCCGGAATGGGTGCGGACAGTTACGGGAAATTCGCTGTATTTTTATCACTGCTCTATCTCTCCTGGCTAACGTGTTCACTCGGTGGCCAGGCCGCATTTGCACGGTTTATACCTGAGTACCGCAATACCGGAGCAGAAGACAGGATCAGCGCAATGTTCATGCAGTTCCTGTTATTGCGTATTGCAATTGCCTCTTTGATGTCAGTGGTATTCTTTTCTCTCCTTGCGCACTTACTACCCGATTTAACCTTCTATACCCTGTTGACTGCCACCGGTGTTTTTGTAACCGGTCTGGTGGCGTCAACCTTTTATCAGTTACAGTTTGGGCTGAACAATATAGGCCGCTGGTTGTGCCAGGACAGTTCCCGTCGCCTGTTACTCATAGGCCTTCTACTACTCTTTGGCATGAACTTCAATTTCGGAAATATCGTCGGCATTATGTTGGCTGTCGAGACCGGCTTCCTTGTTGCAGGGGCTTACTGGGCCAAACCCTGGTTTTCCTTTAGGCATGAGGTTTCTGAAATTTCAGTCCTTATGAAATATATCCGGTTCGGCCTGGCTTTTTTCGTTGGAAACCTGTTGTTGATGGCTTTTTGGCGATCCGGAGACATACTTATTCTGAAATTTTCGTCACATGCTTCTGAAGTCACGTACTTCAGCATCGCCAATGCGATCGTTTTGGCACTTTATGGCCTCTTTTCCCAACTCAGTATATTGATCATGCCTTCACTGATGGCTCTCAGCGCCCAGGGCGAGCACGAACGTAAAATACTCTGGCTTTCAACAACCTTGAAGTACATTACCCTGATTGTTTTCATCATCATTTTTGCACTTTGGTCTGTAGCGGAACCGCTAATCGCAAACATACTGGGCGAATCATTCAGACCTGTAGCCACGAATCTTCTTATACTTTTATTTTCCCTGCTGCCCATGAACATCATCCGCCTTGGTATGTCATCTGCGCTGGTCCACGATCAGCAAAGACATAACGCCTGGGTTGCAGGTCTGGCATTGATCACATTCCTTATATGTGCAGCTTTCCTGATTCCACACTATGGCTCAATTGGTGCTGCAGCGGCTATTGTACTTGGTGCCAGTGCAGGAAGTGTGTTGGCCTATTACCTCTTCGATATGCAAAATATTATTTCTGATGCCAGCCTTCTACAACTTCTCCTTATTGGCGGAGTCTGTATGCTACTACTCTACTGGCTTCCTCTTCCTGGATTATTTCTGTCAATACTTATACCAATACTTTATATCTCGACGCTTTTTCTGTTCCGCATCATTCAGATAAACGAGCTTCTCTGGACATTCAGTCGTCAGAAACCCCGGACGCAACACGATGCGTAACAATCGACATATTCACCAAACACCGCAGCTTGGCTCCTATCCTGCCCCGATTTTTATTATGGGCTGCCCACGCTCCGGTACTACGCTCATATCACAGATCCTGAACAGCCACCCCGACTTTGCCATTTATCACGAAAGCTATTTCTACCATATTCTGACGGGTGAAATGAAATACTATGGCGATCTTTCCCGGCACGAAAATCTGCGCTATTTCGTTTCTGATGTAATCGATATCATCAAGCGAAAAGCAACCGATGAACATGACTTTCAGCCCGACCTGGACAGTGTTATTGAAATGACTGGGAACCACAGCCTCTCAGGCGTCATTGCATCTGTTCTTACCCTGTACGCACAACAACATAACAAAATACGTGGTGGTGACAAAACACCTGAAAATTATGAATACCTTAACAGGATAGGTAGTGAACTACCGGACAGCCCTGTACTCTTCGTGGTACGTGATCCCAGAGATGTTTGCCTGTCCAGCAGGAAACTATTCAATTCCTCACTGCAGCGCACTTCAAGACTCTGGAATGAATCGATTCAGCGTTACGCTTTTCATAAAGATGCTGTCAAATTAATTTCCTATGAAACACTCGTTGAAAATCCAGAGGCCGAGGTAAAAGCGATTTGTCATCATATTGGCATCAGTTATACGCCTGAAATGCTGAAACACTCAAAAAACATACCGTCACGATTTCTGGACGGTAAGAAAGATCTTGGTTTACTAAATTCATCTATTTCCAGCCGCTCGGTCGGTGGCTTTCACTCCATGAATAACGATGAAATCCAGCTTATCGAAACACTCTGCCAGCAGGGCATGGAATTAATGGGCTATACGGCGACACAAGGTCGAGGAAAGATCACCATTGAAAGCACTGACGCCCGCCCCAGCAAACTACGGCTCATCTTTGAAAAGCTGCGTTACTATGGCCTGAATCCAGATCGCTGGAGACACGGCTGGGTAAAATGGCGCATCATGCTACGCACACGTCTCCGTTATTACTTTGGCTACCTCGAATAAGACTTTCATTACCTGCCCTGCTTCAGCAAGCCTGTTCTAGCACGTCAGTGAAACCTTCTGTCGAATAAGCTTTCCACTTGCTGTACGCTCAAGCTTGTCAATAAAAAGTATTTTTTCCGGTATCTTCAGTGTTTCAAGACATTTGGCGCAGTAGTCACGAAGGTCTTCTTCAGCGGGAGGACCATCAACACCTGGCTCGGCAACCACATTGGCATGTGGTGTTTCTCCAAGCCGTGGATGAGAGACAGAATAGACACAGGCCTCTTTGATCGCCGGGTGAGACTCAAGTACCTTTTCAACCTCCTGCGGGAAAAACTTCATGCCTCCTACATTGATAATCTCTTTCGATCGTCCGACGATATAAAGATATTCGTCTTCATCAAGCTGGCCCAGGTCACCGGTATGAAACCAGCCATCCTGCATAATGTCCTCACGCAGGCGCCACGGTTCATAGTACGCATCGATGAATCCTTTTCCACGCAATTTTATTTCTGGCATGTCTTCCCCAAAACCGCAGTCCGCCAGTTCGATTTCGTAAGAGGGCAAGGCCTTTCCAACAGAACCTGTTTTCTCACGCACTTTTTCCAGATTGATGAATGGCAAGCCCACTTCGATAATCCCGTAGGCTTCACTGGGCGCCAGGTTAAACCGGCGAAAAAAGGCTTCAGCCGTTTCTTTCTTCATTTTGTTGGTTGTTGAAATAGCCAGGCGTAGGTCTGGCAACATCTGTGAGCCAGGCGCACTGGCCATGAAGTGATAGTGTACCGGCGACCCGTATATCAACGTTGCACGATATTTCGCTGAGGTTTTTACAATCGTTGTACCAAAGAAGTTTCTGCACAGGATGATGCTCGCACCAAAGCTGAGGTAAGCGACAATAGACACGGCAAAGTGGTATGACATCGACAAAAGCCATACAACCCTGTCTTGTGATCCTATATGAAGACCATCATTGGCCGCCTGAATTCTCTCATAAATTGTTTCATGTGAGAGTACGATGCCTTTGGAGGTACCGGTTGTTCCCGAGGTAAAGCGTATAAAAGCGGTGTTAATTCCGGAAAGACCCGGCGGGTGCTTCCTGGACTGTTCTACCGGAACATAGATGAAGTCATCGGATATTTCTTTTGACTTCCCCTTCAGGAAGGGTTCAAAGATCATCAGACTGTCCCGTTTTGTCACGATTGCTGAAATCCCGATTTCCCGACAGATTCTGCTCTTCTCTTCCGCAACAAGTTCAACCGCAATCGGAACGATACTGGCCCCGCATTTCCAGATTGCGTAGGCAAACAGAATGTAGTCAAGACCACTTTCTATGTGCATCCCGATGCACATCCCACGCCCTACGTTGTGCGCTTCAAGTCTGGATGAAACAGCATCCACCCTGCCTCCGAGTTCACGGTAGGACATAAGCTGGTCTTCGCCTCGTCCGATAATAGCGGGATGGTCCGGTTGCGCCACAACCGTTTCCCGAAAGACTTGATACAGACTGAATGGTTCTTGCATAAACCCTCCCGGATTATTGACCAACGACAGCGTATCCAACTGATTGTCCCATCGCCCAGCATGAACCGATTACCCTGGCTGATGCCTGTGCCAGCCTGTCGGCTGACAAGCATTTCCCGGCCCCCCACAGGTTCGTGTAGCCACGAACTCTGAGAGCCCTGAGCGGTATTTCATAATATCCACCGGATTCCAGGTACTCAAGTTCCACACCAGTGTCACTATCCCAGTATTCTATTGGCCAACAACACTTGCAGGCACAATCCTTAAATTTTTCCAGTGACCGTACATCATCGACGCTAAGTTGATAATCGCCATAAAAACGTCCACCATCTCGTATGCCAAGTGCGCCTGTTTCTCCAGGTGTTACGTCACCCAGCCCGGGAAGGCTCGTTATATAGTCCAACAAGGCATCCCGGGCAATTCTGGTTTTTTTCACCAATGCAGCCTGAACTGAAGGGTCACGCCAGTTTGTATCAAGGCGGACCGATAGTTTTACGTAGGCCTCATTCCCGGTCACGCCTTTATCGATCCAGGCATGCGCACATTGTTCCGGGATTTTACCTTCTGCTGCTGCACGTCGAATCTTTCGCAACAGTGCAACATTCCCTGGAAAGGCCATCATCTCAGAGGGCATATTATTCAGTTGGAAGATTAATGCCGCCAACGGTGGAGGATCACCTTCCATTGCCAGATTCCTGTCAATACTTCGAATAACATCAGCACATCCTGTGGTATCGATAACGGCCAACGGCAGCTCTACTCCACACAATTCACCTGAAACAGAAAGTTTCAGTGAAGTAATCGTATTATTTTCAACAGACACGTGGTTGATGACCGTATCAGGTAAAAAACAGATATTCTTTTCTTCACTCACCCAGGCCTGGGTGATCTGTTGATAAACAGCCGGATTAACACTCAGCGTCCAGGTTCGTCCGATTTTTCGCTGATGCGTACTGGAATCTGCATCAAGCAATCTTTCGGCAAGCTCAACCGGTAATCCTTCATTAATGAAGTCACCATCGCCGTCATATAATCCACCAATAGTATGAATCAGGCTATTCGTCATGGTTCCGCCACAAGCCGTATCTTTTTCCAGCAGAACAACATTTCCTCCTGCACGGGCCGCTGCAATGGCAGCAGCCATACCTGCAGCCCCTGCACCAGCCACCACGACAGCGCCATTGAAATTCAATGTTTTAACCTGGCCTCCAGCATGGCATAGGCGAATGCCAGGCTGCTGTAGAGGTAGTAAAACTGGTGATAAGCAAGACCGGCAAGGGCAAATAACAGCCCCTTACGCCGATAGAACAGTGAAAAGAGTTCACGATTCATAAACCCGGTAAAAATAAATACCAGGGCTGCACTCCACCAGGGTAGAAGACTGAATAATACGGCAATAACGGTAACGAAAAAGAGTATGGCAACTACTGCTCTCAGTCTTTCCATTCGGCTGACATTGAGATCATCTACGACGCCTGTTTGTTCAATCATCAGCCTGGACCAGGGTATCGCACGACAGAATATCTCGGTATGAACAAGGTTCATAAACCGCCATTCTTTAAGATGTGTGCTTTGCAATTCAGGAATCAGGAGTATTTTCCCGCCAGCTTCGCGCAAGCGATATCCCAGCTCAATATCCTCGATAGAGGGTCGTGTGTATTTAACTACGTCAAAACCACCCGTTTCAAGGAACGCCTCTTTGCGAACCGCACCACAACCTGACCAGAAGGTAGATGCCTCTTTTCTTCCTCTGTGGTGATAGAAATGATGCACCAGATTTTTGTACTGTGACAGGAAATTCTGTGCCGGAGGGGTGTCATCGTATGAACCGAAAACAGCCACCACACCAGGTTCAGAAAACCCTTCATGCAAGTATCCCGCAGCATCGTGATGCACAATGACATCAGCGTCGATAAACCACAGTATCTCGCCTTTTGCTTCACTGGCTGCCTTGTTCCGGGCAGCTCCGGGACCCAACCTGCCACCAGACGGGATTACCCTGGCTCCCATCTGCTTCGCCAGCAAGGGGGTATCGTCAGTTGATGTGTCATCCACAACAATCACCTCGACTACCTCACCACGCTTCATCATTTCAATAAGTGGCGGCAAACTTTTCAGGATGAAATCATGTCCATTGTAGACTGGCATGATGACACTCAATTGTGGTATGGAAGAAGCCTGATCGTTGTTGTCATCGGACATTATGAGCTTTTCTCCATGTCATTATGCAGACTGTCCAGATAGCCACGTGCTTCACCAAGCCCCCATCCAAAAAGAAACCAGAGCAGCCAGGGAAATGACCCGAACAGGTAGCTGGTATATAAACCTTGTTTGAAAACACTTGATACAATCTTCCCCAGGAAGACAGCAGGTAGTATAAGGGACAGGACAATCAAAATACGGCGCTTCATTTTCGATAATTGTATAGCACGCGCCAGACCAAACGCTCTGCCGTGTGCATACCGTTGAAAAAAGAACTGGCTGCAAGAATACTGGTTACGGTGAACAACGATCAACTCGGGGTTGAGTAACAAGTGCTGCCCTTGTTTTCTGAAACGGGCATGAAAAGAGGGTTCCCAGAATCCCGTATCAAGGAGGTCGTGATGTTCCAGCAAGGTTTTCCGGCAATACAGCGCATTATCTGCTGCAATTTCATCAACAACGCTTTCCACAGCCGGTGGCGAAAATGCGATATAGCGCAGAAGATAAATTGCCCAATCCCTGTAACTGGCTCCCGGGTCATTGACAATCACCCCTCCCACACCGGGGTAGTCGGTCAATGTTGTCTGCATAAGAATATCCAGCCAGTCCGTTTCCGGAATGACATGTGCCGTCGTAACAGCAACCGCCTCCCCTGTTGCTGAGCGGATACCATGTGCCCACAAGTGTGGTATGAGACTTCCGACCGGGGCTTCCAGCGCCACGATATTTTCAAGTACTGGCAAGTAATCGGATGTTTGTGGATCGGCCTGTGTATAACAAAATATGAATTCCACCTCTGGATGCTGTCCGGGGTCAAGCGATGCGACAATATCTGTCAGGTTGCCTTCAGCGTACTGGACAGCAACGATGACACTTAATTTTACGGATGCTGTCACTGCGACCCCCTCACACTACGCAACAGGCTTCTTGTTCCCAAATAAAGATGTGACAGTGCAGAATCAAGATTCCGGATTATCCATGGACTTTTCAGGTAATAACTGTCCAGGCGAGGTAAAAGTCCAATTTCATCGTTACTGTTCAGGTAGCAGAGTTTTGTCGTCACACTGCCGGCATAACGTTGTGTCGAGATAGATTGCGCAGCCTCACTCGTATAGCCATATGGATAGGCGAAATAGCGTGGCAGACGTCCCAGGTGCTCTTCAATGATTGTATCGGCCTTTTCACATTCTTCCTGTATCTGCATTTCAGAAAGTTGACGAAGATCGGGATGCGTATGAGTGTGTGATTCGATATAAATGCCTGTCGCATGAAGTGCCTCAATCTCATCCCAGTTCAACATTTTGTAACAAGGGGCATCATTTGGTTGTGTAGGCCACTGATTATCTCCACACACCGCTCCTGTTGTAAGAAAAACATGAGCCGGGACCCGATGATCACGGATAACAGGTAGCGCATGCCTGAATACCGATTGCATACCGTCATCGAATGTCAGTGCCACACCATGCTCTGTCTTCCCTTCCAGCAGGGTATCCAGACTGCATACCGGTAGCCTGCATGCTTCCAGTGATCCCAGCAACGTCTCAAACAAAGCAGGTGAGTAGGACAACACACTGTCTTTATTATCGATACCATGAAATGTAATTATCGCTCGCATGATACTAATGTACCGCCAATGGTTTGCCAGACTGAATCGATGCGATTTGCCCAAGATAGGCATCAACATGACGGTCAGGGGTAAAGCGGGTACAGTAGGCTCGACGCGCTTTGGCACCCAGTGTTTCTCGTCTGGCCGGATTATTTGCCAGTTGTTCCAGCGCTTCTCCAAGTTCGGTTTCAGAGCGATAGACAAACCCTGCGCCTGTTTGCTGAATCAATTCGGAACTACCTCCCGATCCATCACGGACAATCGCTGGTGTCGAACAGGCAAAGGCTTCAACCACGGACAGACCAAAAGTCTCAGGCGCCAGAGACGGGAATAATAAGGCTGTTGCTTGCTGGTATAACTCAATCAGGTCAGGCTGGGGTATTTTTCCACAGAATCTAATATGGCTAAACCCGGAAAACTGCTTGCGCATAGACGCTAACAAGTTGCCATCACCGACTATGATCAGGTCATATTCGGGATGCTTCGAAAAATAGTTGGTCAGTGACACGACACCTTTGGATGCGGTCACTCGACCAACAAACAAGAAGCGTGGCCGTCCACCTTTCCTGTATTGACTCTCCTCTCCCGGGTCGAGCGTTGAAAACAGTGGAATAACATTGATCGGTACACTAATACCCTTTTCTCTGTGTAGGTCTGCCGTATATTCGCTGGGGGAAATCAATGCATCCACATGGCGTAACGAGCGCTTGATCAATCCGGTATATCGCCATAATTGTGGTGGGATATGCGAGCGTATGCAACACATAAAACATTCCGCCTTGTCACAGGCATGGCGTTTGTTTTTCCAGAAAATATGCGTGGGACACAACAGCCAATGCTCATGTAACGTGTACAGGGTGACGGAAGCCCGACTCAGGCTCAGTATGGCTGGCCCACCGATCAGGGATATATTATGGAAGTTAACGACATCAAAATCCTGCTCCAGGATGGCTTTCAATGCGCTTGATTTCAATCCGGGCCTGCCTGTCTGCTGGGTAATTAACGGGGATAGAAAACCAGTCCGATCCTTTAATCGATGTACTACCACTCCGTCATCAAGCTGATCCGACACGACTGACTGGGATGATTTGTTTGTCAGGTGATAGGCATCTTCACAATGGATTACCTCGACACTATGCCCACGGGCGATGAGCGCATGAGAAAGTGCGGACACATACGTCGCATCACCACCGAAATGGTAGGGAGGATAAAATGTCGTCACCATACAGATACGCATGACAGCTACCTGAGCGCATCTTCAAGACAGGCGATCGTCAATCCTGCAGCTCGCTCCCAGGTAAACGTCCGGGAGCGAGCCAGGGCTTTTTCCTTCAATACATTGACGGTCTCTTCATCACTGGCCAAACGGTATATTGCATCAGCAATTTGACTAACATCATCCGGATCGAAATAAAGCCCGGCATCACCAACAACTTCGGGTATAGAACCTGCCGAACTGGCCAGTACGGGAACACCACAGGCCATAGCTTCGATGGCCGGTAAACCAAAACCTTCGGAGAAAGATGGCAGTGTCAATGCCAGCGCATCTGAATACAACGCTACCAGATCCTGGTCTGTAACATACCCTGTAAAATGAACTCTATCCTGTAGGTATGGCTCATTAGCGACAAGTTCTGATAACTCCTCATAATGTGAGTGAAAACCATCTCCCTTGATATCCCCTACCAGCACAAGATGGACATCATCCAGCCCGCCTCTTGTTACAGCACCAACCAACCCTTGTAACAATCCCGGAATATTTTTGTGCGGCGCAAGCCCGCCTACGTAGATAATAATACGAACACCCGCTGGCACTCCGGCACGTTCCCTCGCTGTAGCCAGGATAACCTTATCAGTTATCTGTACAAACTGCGGGTCAGCAGCTTCACTGACGACATCAATTTTGTCTGGCTTGATACCAAGATATTTTTCGATTTCCTGCTTTGCTGCATTAGAGACCGTCATAACACGGGAGGCTTGCCAGCGCGCCAGGCGCATTTTAAGTGTCCAGAACAAGCGACCTTTTTTATCAGGGAAAATCATTTCCGGAAAATGTTCGGCGATAGCATCATGCATCGTCACAACAGAAGGCAAGCCAGGGCGTACAGGGAACCATGAGTAAACTGCAGGAAAGAACATAATATCCAGAGGTGCTCTTGAGGCCGCTCGGCTGAAGGACAGTACATCTGTCACGGAACGACTGCCCAGCGCAACAGCAGCTTCTGTTACCGGCCTGGAAATATTGACCGGCACGATATGTACACCCGGTACCTGCATATCGGATTCTGGCTCACGATCTACAAACAGATAAAACTCATGTTCTTTTGACATGGCAAACATGGCCTTCAGTAACTCACGTGTGAATCGCCCAAACCCCCTGCGACTCCACCAGCAGGATGCATCGATACCAATACGCATCAGGACCAGGCCTCCAGACTTTGGCCTCTACCACGCAGGTAACCGGTCGCTTCTCCCAACGCCCAGGCTGACTCCATTATAAATATCCAGAAGACCACCTCAGGCCAGCGCGATGGCCTGACAGCGTAGCGCATCGAGGAAACCCCTCGCATCGTCAACAGCAAAGGCAACACCGCTGATTTTATTGCCCAGACAGCACGCACCGGCCATGACGCCCCCTCTACCCGGTTACCCGCAAACAGGCGGCCGTGTTGAAAACGGGTTTTCAATCGTGCTCCATGCCTGTCCTGGTGAGCATAGCTTACTGTCATGGCAGGGTTCATCACTAGCAACCAGCCGTCTTCCATCAGACGATGATTTACCTCTCCCTCGATCAAACCCTGTGCCATATCCTTGATAAGAGGTAACAAGACATCACGCCTATAGGCAAGATTATTACCTGGTAAACGGCTAACAGGTAACAGTTCATCTTGCCCTGCTGAGCTGGTTGTCAACAACGGGAATCGACCAGGATGGAAACGTCCGTATTCGCCACACCCCAGTGCAAGATAAGGCCCGGTCAGTGTTTCAGCCAGGCTGACCGGCCCCCCGGCAGCGGCAGTCCTTTCACTTGTAAAGGAACTGATCACCGCCTTCTCCCATCCCGCTTCAGGCAAAGAGCTGTCTTCGAGCAATGCAACAAGGGGGGTATCCAGTATTTGTACGCCACGCTGGCGCCTGACAGGTACAGGCTGACCATCCGATGCAATAAACTGTATTGACGGGAAGTCTTCCTGCAAGCGGATAATATCATCATCATGTGCGCCCAACATGGCGACACATGGCGCTCCTGTCTCCATGGTGCGTGAAAGGCAGTCTCTGAGTGCGTCACCACCGATCAGTGATACAATTACAATGCCCAATATTGTCTCGTCCTGATAATTTACGCCATTCATCGCTCAATCAACCGGTCACGCAATTCTGCAAGTATCCGTATATCATCGGGCGGAACAGGACTTTCAGCGCCTTCCTGTATTGATTGGTAAAACTCACGGATCAATGTTCTCAAACCCGGATAGGCCGGTTCATTTTTAATCAGGCGCAGCATCAGGTTTCCAGCTGATACAGCCCATTCCCTGCTACTGTAACTGAGTGGCTGAACAAGTTTCTGCCAACGACTCACAGCACCCTTTTCAATAAGTGAATACCCATGAAAGAAGTTCAGGTATATTCGACCACGACTGCAGGCAATATCCATTTCACAGCGTGTCGGCCGTGCATTCATGCTGATATCAATATTGATACCCATACCATCGATATTACCTGTCAGTTGTAATTCACCGGAATACGTCTTTAATGTCCGCCAGTCAGAAGCACGTGCAAGGCACCCGGGAAACAGTTTCTGCAAAACCGATAACGGATGTGGGAGAATATCAGCTATCACCTCGTCTGCCTCTTTCTGATCCATACCTTCAGCTCCGGCAGAGTGTGTCCGGAAACTGACCCGAAACACCTCACCCAGCTCATCGAGTGAACGCAAGACATTGGTGACACCCCGTTGAAAAGCAAACTGATGTACCGGGCAAAGTATTACTTCCTGTTGTTCTGCCAGTTGCAAAAGTTCTACTGTCTCTGTGGCGGTCGGCGTGATGGGTTTTTCGATCAGAACATGTGCACCACTGTCCAGTGCATAGGTGACAAGCTCAGCATGACTTGCCAGCGGGGTACAGATATGCAGGGCATCGATTTCAGCTGTTTCCAGCAGTTGGGTAATATCAGGATACAGAGATGCTTTCTGACAACGCTTTCCAAGCGATCTCGCAACCGTCGGGTTTTGATCCGCAATGGCGACAATACGGGCACCAAGCTGGTTCGCTGCATGGGCATGCCAACGCCCCATCAATCCAGCACCGATAATGCCCACTTTGATATCTGAAACCCTGTGTTGCGGCATACTCTCGAACCTGGCTCACGGTCAATGCTGAAATTGCAGAATATTCTATTTAACTCTTTACCCGCCTGCCTGTCGTATCCTGCGCTTTATCCTCGGGTAGTTCAAAAATATAACGATCCCGTCTTTTTTCATTTTTTCCAATAATTTCCTGGTAGTCCTCTTCGGTATTGACTGCCATATGATCAATATCATAGCCCAGCAGCTTTTGCCCCAGCATCAGCCCCATCTCTATGGAATGGTCAGCATTGTTGTAACGGAAAATACCGCCACGACCGGCTATTTGTAACCCTTCAAAACCTTCAAGATACTTTTCAATCACCTTGATCTTCGCTGCATAATCGAGATCATAGACAGGATAGGCAAAACGGGTTCGTACCACGTTGGCCCCCAGGTAGTCACTCTCATCGAAGAATTTCAGCTTGTCAACCAGGTCGCGTACACAGCGATCTGCAATTTCCTCATCACTCATTTGCCATATTTCATCATGGAGTGTACAAAAACACTCAAGTACCAGCGATGTATGATCACCATCCGGGACCATCGCCGGACTCCAGTTCTTGGGCTCATGAAGACGTCCAAAAAGAATATCGGAGTCCTGAATATATAACCAGGTATCGGGCGTCACCTGTTTTTTGCTCAGCTTGACATTGACTGTAATCAAATCGCGGAACTCGAGGCTGTCAGCTGCCAGCGTCACCTCTTCGGTACACGCCGGTTTCAATATTTTGGCCAGGTACCCAAGAGGTATCGTCGAAACAACAGCATCTCCACGCACGCTCTGTTCCTGACCATTTCGGGTAAAGAAGACCTCAAAATCATCGGGACCATGGTATTTTATAGCGGTCACAGCAGAACTCAGTAACACATCGCTTCCACTTGACTTGATATCCTCTGCCAATCGTTCGGGGATACGCATGTATCCATCACGCGGGTACATAAACTCATCGATCAGACTGGTGACCTTGTTATTACTCCCGATCAGAGCATCTCTCACCGTTGTCCAGATTGACAGACCTTTGCTTCGTTGGGACACCCAGTCAGCAGAAAGCTCTTCACAAGGTCTTCCCCACACCTTTTCTGAATAGCGCCGGAAAAACATATCATACAATTTATTGCCAAATTGTGAGACATAGGCCTGTTTCATGGTGATGATTGGTTTATCACTGACGGACTGCTGTATAGCCGCCCAGAGAAAGCCCAGCCCGGCATGAAGAATCGTCAAAGGGCCTGTGTTTTTGAATATATCAGAGAATTTTATCGGATAAAAAAAGTATTTTCGGTCATAATAAATGCGACTGATCCTGTTCACCATGACGATTTCACCGGCCATGAGGTGCCTGAACCAGTTGTTAAGATCTTCATTCTTTGAAAACCAGCGGTGTCCACCAAGGTCAAACTTGTAACCATCTTCTTCCAGGGTCCTGCACAGACCACCCACGAAGTTGTTTTTTTCAAGTACTGTGACCTTGCCACCTTTGGTGCTGATCTCATGTCCTGTCGCCAGACCCGCAGGGCCAGCACCCAGAATAATGACATGTTCCGGCTTTTTATTCACACGAATGCCCGCCCCTGGAAAATGCAACAGTGTTATATAACCAACTGAACACCAGACAGATGATGTAGGTAATAAAAAACAGCTGTATTCCACCAACGATACTGCCCAGGAAACTGACCGTATACCCTGGTAAATAATTGGACAGCAGCATCGCATTCGCACTTTCGTTAGCTGTCCCCCTGATAACCAGCCAGCTAGTGGTAATAACCAGACCTACAGAAACGAGCCCCCCAAGAGCCAGCCCCAGATGCCTGCCACTCATTCTGAGAGTGGTTTGCATCAGATCACCTCCAACCCTGTTACGCTCTATACAACGACGAACCTGTAGCTCGATGCTTTGGGCATATACCCTGTAAAACATTCCGCCAAGGAAAGCGCCTATTAACGTACCCCAGAATAACCCAATCCATGCACCGGACAGACTTACTTCATATCCAGGCAGGAAAACACCCAGAAGGTTCAGGTAATGCCCTGGCTCCGGTAACCCACGAAAAAGTGAAAGATAGGTGACCAGAAACATCGTTAACCCACCAATCACACCTGAAACAGAAGCCATCAGCAACGTATTCAGCTTGATCACCGAATGCAGCAGCTGCTGGTTTATCTTGATATCGTCACCCTGTAGGGTACTTGCCTCGTTATTTTCTGACATGGATCAATATCGCTCTCAATCAGCCATCAGTTTCCACCACGCTGCACGAACAACCACCGCGGTAATAAACAGGTAATGGGTCAAATTCCAAAGCATTGCCAGTACAAATCCAAATACTGCACCAATCACCCAGAGATAGGCGGCACCAATAATTGCACCCGACCAGCTTACGGTGTAATCCGGCAGATATATGCCAATCAGCGCAAGGTTAGGCCCCACTTCAACGCCAGAAGGTGCTCCCTTGATAATCAATATCGCCGTTGCGCTGAATATCATAAGCGCCCATACCGTACCCATGGCGATTGCCAGACCCCATACATGGATTCTGGCAAAGGCTGCCATCAGCACGGCCTTGTCTACGTCAATTTTCTGCGTCATCAGTCAGAACCTTTTGTCAGCAGATTCTCAAAATAAGGGATCGTTTTCTTCAGTCCCTCTTCAAGTTGTATCGAGGGTTCCCAGCCCAGTGTCTCGCGGGCAAGGGTGATATCGGGGCAGCGTTGGGTAGGGTCATCGCTTGGCAAGGGTTTTCTTTCAAGCCGTGATTTGGAACCAATAAGCGCGATCACTTTTTCTGCCAGCTCACGAATAGAGAACTCGCAGGGGTTGCCCAGGTTAACCGGACCGGTCACATCCTCAGGACTGTCCATCAATCTGACAAATCCGTCGATCAGATCATCCACGTAACAGAACGAACGTGTCTGTTCTCCATCACCGTATATTGTAATGGGTTCATTGCGCAAAGCCTGGACAATAAAGTTGGACACCACCCGACCGTCATTAGGGTGCATATGTGGCCCATAGGTATTGAATATACGCGCCACCTTGATCCTTAACTGATGTTGACGTGAATAATCAAAAAACAAGGTTTCTGCACAACGCTTGCCCTCGTCGTAACAGGATCTCAGGCCACGCGGGTTGACGTTTCCCCAGTAGTCTTCGGTCTGGGGATGCACTTCAGGATCACCATACACTTCACTGGTTGATGCCTGAAAGATTTTTGCATTGATCCTCTTTGCAAGACCGAGCATGTTGATTGCACCATGCACGCTGGTTTTAGTTGTCTGCACCGGATCGTGCTGGTAATGGACAGGACTGGCAGGACAGGCAAGATTGTAAATTTCATCCACTTCGACATACAGCGGGAAACAGACATCATGTCTGCAAACCTCGAAATAGGCATTATCCATCAGGCTTACAATATTGCGTCTGGTGCCGGTAAAGAAATTATCGACACAAAGCACATCGTACCCATCGTTTAGCAGACGCTCGCATAAATGCCGCCCCAGAAACCCTGCACCACCTGTCACGAGAATTCTTTTCACGTTTTTATTTACCCTGTTGCTGGTTTATGCCACGTAACGGTGCCAATACCAGACTGTTATCCCCGCCCAAATAGCGGCAACACTATTCAGGGCTTGAGTATTTTTCAATTCGATAGCGGTTCTTTAAGGTGTTATGCGCTACCTTTTATCGTCACTGTCTCGCTCGTCTCGCTGCTCGTGTACACGGCATTGGCTATCTCGGTTACCCGATACCCATCCTCTGCCGTGGCAATATGAGCGGTTTCTCCACGACCTTCCGTGAGTGCTATAAAGTCCTCAATTTCCTCTATAAATGTCTGAATTACGGTACTTTGCCAACCTCTGAGCTTTTCACGGAAAATAGCGGATAAATAAAAATTACGGCGCTTTACGGGTTTACCGCCGGGCTTATCCATAGTGATGACGGTAGACATCATTGGTGCATAGTAGGCACGTGCCATACCCTTATCGCCATAAGCTTCTATATAAAAGCGATAACCTTTCCATTCTGACCAACTGCTGTGCAGAGTCGCAGCGATACCATTATTACCGCGCATCAGGGCAAAGCCATTGTCTTCTGAACGATCCAGCTTCCAGATATCCGTCAACACTATACCCGATACAGTATTTACACCCCCCATCAGGTGCTGGGTGAGATCCAGCACGTGGATACCGTTATCCATCAGCGTGCCGCCACCCATCACATCCTTGTCATACATCCAGGGTGACTTGAATTCAGACAATCCCGTGTGACCGGTATAGGCGCGAATATAGCTCAATTTTCCAATCTCACCTGACTGAATGGCATTTCGTACTTCCTTGACGGCCTCAAAATAGCGGTGATTAAAACCTACCGTAAGCACCTTGCCAACACGTCTGGCCGTATCCAGCATCTGCCGACATTGTTGCAATGAACTAGCCATGGGCTTTTCAACGATAACATGCTTGCCTGCCTCCAGCGCTGCTACTGCCTGTTCAACAATGAAGATTTGTCGGTGTTGAAATAATAACCGCATCACAGCTGTCAGCATCGAGCATTGCTTCGAGTGAGTCAAAGAACGTGGCTTTTCCTTCAAGCTGTGCTGCATTATCCTTGTTGATATCAAAAGCTGCTGTCAGTGTACAGGCTGGTGACTGCTCAATTGCAGCCTTTCTTACCTGGCCTATACCCCCTAGTCCAATCAGTCCAAATCTCATCCCAAACTCCCAAATGTAATAGTGACGGAATCTCTTATTTCCCTGTTATTGTCTTGTCAGATCCGCAATAACAAATCATGGAACATTCCGGTCTACCGGCTTTTCTGTCATTATTTCAAATGCCGGACCGATCCACATCAATGCGTGGCTGAGTAATCGAGACTTCAGTATCAGCTGATAGATATATATCAGTACCCGATCCTGAAATGGATAATCACAGCCCTGGACCAAGGCTACTTGCCTTGGCCCGGCACGCACCACTTGTAAACCTGTCTTACCTAATAACTGCTTTAAGTAGCCCGGCGACACCAGGTTGATATATCTCAGCGAATCTACACCACGCAACCTTTTCAACAGACGGGTTCGCATGGGTCGTGGAAAAAACCCGATCCACCATATCCGGGTCAACGCATTGGGTCCCAGACAATAGCGATTGCTGGCAGATACCCACAACTGGCCAGCCGGCATCAGGTGTTGCTCACATACCTCCAGCAGATGCACCGGATCATAAACATGCTCGATTACATCGCCAGCCACAATTTTTGTCATCTTTCCATATTCAAAGGGCAGAGCTTCTGCATCCGCACAGACGAGCATGGCATCGATACCGGATTCTGCCAGCCGTTTCTTACAAATTACCAGCCAGCGCAAGGCAATATCCACACCAATAACAGCACGGCATTGCCCTGTTGCTGCGATGAGCATCCCGCCAGCTCCACAACCTACATCCAGTAACACATCCTTATCGGGTGACAGATCAAGATCCTTTACAGTCAAAGCCGCCAGCCGTGGTGCATTATTTATATAGGCTTTGTATCGAACTGCCAGTTCAGCGGGCACATCATCAGTAATAGTATAATAGAAATCCAGCAATTCACTGAATGTTGCCGTCTTGCCAAACTCATACAGTTTTCCCGCTTTCTCTCGCTCCTGTTCCAACGTCAGATAACGGTCAGGGCGTATCCGGAAATCGGGGATACCAAACAGGACAGGATATATCATGTCGCAGGCTGAACAATGGTAACCCTCTCCCATACGGTCAACCTTTGCCCTGCATACCGGGCAAATAAACGCCTCAGGGTAATGATCGATTTTCGTCATTGATGTAGTGCCGGTTACTCGATCCTGGCCAGGGCATCACCAGTACCGAGCAAATACCCGGCCATTTCTCCATATGCCCAGATAATATAAAATACCATCAGGACAGGTATCGCCGACTTGTATTCATTATGCAGGCGATTTTTCTGTTTCATCTGTTTTCTGCTACGCACCAGCAACAACGGCGGCAATAAAACTGTGGCGCCAAAAGCCACGATACGCTTTATCCCCTCACCTTTTCCGAAACGCAGGCCGGCATAATAACGCGAATAAATGTAGCGTTGCCGGGCAAACAAACCAAAGCTGAACTTTTTGCAATGGAACAGGCGTATTTTATTGGTCGAATAAAAATGCAACCCTTTTTCGATCAACACGGGGTGTACCGTGGTTTCCCAGAATCCACTGGTCAGTAATTCGCGGTCAAGATCTGCAAATATTTCACGTTTATATGCAACATTCATCCCTGGCAGAACACCGGTATCACCTTCTTCTACCGGATCCAGAAAATAACTGTACTCACACATGAAGGTCGCCCAGTCAAGCGCTGTGTCTTTCACACCATTCTCTACGCAGCCACCTACGGCTACAACATTATCAGATGATTCAGAAAATGCACTGAATATGCTTTCCAGCCAGTTTTCCGAGGGCACACAGTGATCTTCTGTCACGATGATATAACGACCACTTGCCTTGTCGAGAGCCAGCGTTCTCAGTTCAGGCAAAGACATAGATGCTGGACATGTCAGACGCTGTACTTCCGGGTAAGTATCATCAACGCGCCGACTGATATCGTCATTACGGCGGTCACCGATAATGACTTCATAAGTATGGGAACCCTGCTGTTTCCGAAGCGCGTCAAGAGCTTCAAGAATTCTGTCACTGTCTTCCGTACTCACCATACCGATAAGAATCGAGAACTCAGGTGAATCCGGGGTACTGTTTGCATTATTATTCATTTATATTTCCTGACTGAACTAGTCCAGTTGAGCACAAACTGATCGATCCCTGTTTATATAACCTGCCATCTCGCCGTACGACCAAGCTATCTCCGATTGTACAATCAGATGAAAAAACCTGAAGAAGGCATACCGAAGATCGGAGTGTTTTTTGACCGCACGATAGATACGCCATATCCTGATTATTGGCAAAACCAGGGTGGATATCATACATAAACTTCTCGGTGGCTGCCCCGTATTATCATGCCGGGTCACACCAAAACAACGGCCATGCAAATAACGCTTCATCATATAGTGCTTGCGAGAAAAGGGTTTGTAGTAGATCACAGCCATATCTTCACATTTTTGTGGTTTCAGGGATTCTTCCTGCTCGAGACGCCAAACCATAAATGTCTTGAAAAATCCTTCCGACACCAGACCCGAGGCATCATCAAGCAGCGACCTGTGGCACACTATGTTATTTCCTGGCACTTCTTCCAGTGTGCTCGCGAGAGGTTTGCTGAATTGCGCATACTCCGCAAGATATCCAACAATTCTCGCATCATTCTTTCCCCAACCTGGCTCCACAGGACCAAAAAATAGCGGCGTCCTGTGCTCGATCTGTAACTGAACACATTTCAGCCAACCTGTTTCAGGAGGGGAGCAAACATCCAGCACAGCAATGTACTCACCTTGTGAATTGGCAATAGCCGTACCCCACAGACGTAAAACAGATGTTCCTTCAACACATCGGTGCAATGTTATGGCATCATCCAGATTACGATATTCCGCCGGCCAGTCCTCATCATGGGCAATATGCACATCAATGTCAGATGACGTCAGTGCATATTCGCGCATCAGTGCCTCAATGAAAGCGCCAGGATCACAGGTGCCTTTTGCTGCAACGGCAATACTCAGCATCACAAGCGGTTCCCGGCCATTCAGTAGTGTAGCGTCACGGGCTTTTTCTGTTCATGTGATGCATAGGCTGCATACACCAGTGCAAGCGTTTTGCGGTTATCTGCACCGTGACAAGGTGGTGCTGTATCATTTTCCAGGGCATCCACAAAAGCCTGGACCAGTTTGTGCGTGGCATGAGCAAAGAGATCCAGTGGATCAGAAGCAATCTTTTTGAAATTATCACCATGAAAAATTCGCGCCCGCCCCCCCATGGAGAGGTCAAGGTTGATATAAGGCTTTCGAGTACCGCCACGGACGCCGGCATTCAACTCGATTTTCCCACCCAGGCTGGTTTCTACAATACCTTCGCTGCCATCAAGGCGCATATCCAGATAGCGATGTGGCCCCCT
The DNA here is from genome assembly GCA_013150915.1 of Gammaproteobacteria bacterium. GTDB lineage: Bacteria > Pseudomonadota > Gammaproteobacteria > BMS3Bbin11 > BMS3Bbin11 > BMS3Bbin11. The sequence goes on along the minus strand of JAADJE010000106.1, from coordinate 6,527 downwards.
GGAAAAACGATCCAGAGTGATATGTGCGACCCGGTCATCCGAAAATTCCAGCTGGATGAGGTTCAGGTAATCCGGACCATCAGGCTTGTCGCCTTTTGGCATTCGTGCCGTGATGGATACCGGGTCCTCATCAAAATAGAATCGGCACAGGTCCAGCACATGAATACCAAACTCTTTACAGGTTCGCTGAGGATCACTGCCACGCCAACCTTGTTCAGTCTCACTGGACACGTAAAATGTCTGGTTGGCAGAGATAAATAGCAGATCCCCGAAACCCGGTGTACCGATCTGGTTCCTGGCCGCTTCATGAATATTCATAAACCGGTACTGGTTATTCACGACAACCCACTTGCCCACTTTCTCCGACAGCTCAACAATTTCATCAGCCTCTTCCATGCTGCTCATGAATGGTTTCTCACACAACACGTGACAACCAGACTCAAGACCAAGCTTTGACAGCTCATGATGGGTCTGTGTGGGTGTCACTATCGACAGAATATCCGGCCTGGTACGCTCAATCATTTCTTCGGTAGAACTGAAGCATGGAAAATCAAGGTTCTCCCCCTTGATCGATGGATCGAATCCACCCACAACCTCTACCGATGGCACCTTTCTGTACGCCGGTAAATGTATCTGCCGTGCCGCTGCACCAAGGCCACAAATTGCAATTTTCTGTTTCACTGTTCCAGACCTGTCAGGGTTACTGAATCACACGATTCTGATGATGTATCCGGATCAAACCGGTAAAGATAGCCCGATGCCTCACTGGCCTTTATCGTATCCAGCTGTTCACCAATCTTGTCCAGGGAATGCAGCAGGTAGCGTTCTTCATCGACGCCTGCCTTGGTTGTTTCAATATGTGAAAACACCAGCCAGACACGTTTGAAACAGCGAATTCTGTTGACATCACCCAGGTAGGCATCCCACGAAGCCCGTATGGAGTTCCCCTGTATGATATGACTTTCGGGAAAAGCAAACCGTTGACGATAATAGCGGAAAGCACTTCCAGCCCTGGCATAGACGTAAATCCAGTCATCGGGGGCTTTTGTTTGATTGATGTATTCCAGAACTGCCCGGATATTTTCCCTGTCATAGGGGATTTTGTGGGTAGCATTCGAGAAAGCTTCCCAGGCTGGCTGGAGCAACAATACCGCAATCGCCAGGAACCAGATGGGGCGACATTTGTCCCAGGCAAGTTGTCTCAGCGTCTCAATACCTGCTGCGATAATAATAATTGTTCCTGGCACCAGGAAGATCAGCAACCGGGAACTAAAGGGATAAAGGTGCAACGCAGAGGCAAGAAGCGCAACCAGCATAGGCAGCACGAGAAAACCAAGCCACAGACAGTTTCTTGCCCAGAGATGGACGATGCCGGCAAGAAACAGAAATGCGGCAAGACCTTGTGTAGCAAAACCCAATGGATGATTGAACACTCTGAAAAATGCCGCCCAGTACCATCGTGTGTCAGACAACGACATCGGAGGGAAAGGCGCAAATGTACTGGTCCATGCCACCTCTGTCATATGAGAAAATGTGGCTGAACCTGCTGCGGTAGCGCCTGAACCAATCGTAGCCGTGGCGTAGAGTCCAACCGCGAAAGCTCCAAACCAGATAATGGCTGAAATAGCGAGCCTGGCGACATCATTCCATTGCTTGTGTGCAATGCTTTGCACACCTATGCTTATTCCGATACCGGCCAGAATAAATGTCGCGGGATGTGATAGCCAGACACCAACAATACCCGCTGCCGTCAATACCACCCAGCGTGTTGTATTCCATTTTTCGAGTGCGTACGCGGCGGCAATATATAAAATTAGCGCCACCATCATATCTGAGGAATATTGTTTCACTTCTGCTGCGTAATAGATTGCCCAATGAGAAATGGCAAAAATGCCCAGCGCCATCAACCCAATCCATATTCCGAAAATCCTGTTAGCCAGCTTGTAAATCAGGAAAACAGAAGCGACTCCTGCAACAAAGGGATAAAACCTCAGCGCCATCTCACCCACACCAAACCACCCAACGACAAGCTTTTCTATCAACAGAAAGCCGACGGGGGCTATCTGGTTATTCAGTAAAGGGTGGAAAATGCTCCATGTTGGAAACTGAACAAAATTCAGGGCCAGCTTCGCCTCATCCATCCACAGCGACCGGTCCCCGATGTAATGCAGAGTGCGAAGAAATACGCCCAGCGTCAGAAGAAAGAAAACCCAGTAGCGGTATCCGGCATTAAAAACCCTAGTATTCATAAGTATAAATCACGATAGCCTTTTATCATTATTGTTGCACCTCCGAAACAGCTTGTTTGAGGTGCCCCCCGGCACCCAGAAATGCGCTACACCCCGCTGCTTTACAGCTACTTTGTTTGCATCCGGATACCTTTGCGGCACAAAAAATCATACCTGAATAACCACACCGGCACCAAATAGTGTGAACTCGGCCACAAACCCCAACCTAATGTGCCTGCAAGGGCTAACACCCCCTACATTTTGTGATCACCGTCTCGAAGAATCATTCCATCCATGCCGNGCCGCTGAATCCGACTGTATTGCAACGCACCCGGAGACGGACAGATGAAATCGATTGGAAGCTTATATTTCGCAGGACTGTGCATAGTCTCACTTTTATCAGCTTGTGGAGGTGGTGGATCAGGCTCAGAAAGTACACAATCCGGTATTTCCCAGCCCGTTAGTGAACCAATTCAGATCGTCGGTGCCGGTATCAAGGGTCCGCTGGCTTTTGCTGATGCAAAAATCTACCGGCTTGATCCTTCTTTCTCAGAATTTTACGATGTAAATAACCCGATTTCATCCGCTATCACTAATGCATCGGCCCAGATCACCGGTCTCTCGGTTCCGGCTGACAGCAAGCCACCCTATATATTGACCATTGGTGGTAACTCCTCGATCGATCTGAATACCGGAAAAGCACCGGTGATTAATACGCTTGTCACGGTCATAACAGCAGACATGCTCAGTGGGAACCAGCCGATCTATACTACGCCACTGACTACACTGGCTTTTCATATGGCCCGTCATAGTTCCAGCCTCGCTACAAGCACCACAGAGTTCGTATCAAAACTTCGCAATGCAGCACCAAAAATCAGCAGTCTGTTTGCTATTGACCCGACGGTGAACATTGATATTTTCAGTTCCCCACTGGTTATCAATGCATCAACCGTTACAGTAGCTGAGCAGAAAGAAGCTGTTCATCATCGTGCGGCTCTCGAAGCCTTTGCAGCAAAGGTATATATTCTTTCATTTAAGCCAGAAAACGCCAATGCGGATGAGGTCATTGATCGACTGGCACTGGACATACAAAGTGACGGCGTTATCAATAACGCTGCTAATGGCAAAACAATCGGCGGCATTGATGCAACGGTTATGAACCGTGATCCGATGGTGATGACTATTCCGAATACGGGATACCAGGTTAGTGATATCACCACGGTAATGTCGGAAGAACGCATTCTTATCGGCACAAGCTCGGAAAGCGAATTTCTCATCAATGAAATATCGTTACCGGCCCCTGAGCCGGTTATTATTGAGCCGACTCCATCGATTCCACCCACTTCACCAACACCAGGCACACCACCGGCTGTGACACCTGTCCCACCTGTACAGCCCATTGCACTACCCTTTGACCTGCAAAATGCTGTACCTGAAGAAGCAAGCCTGACAGTAAATGTCACAAAACCAGGCGAGGCTGAAACTGCCACAATCAGCATTGGAGTATATGATGCCGACCATTCAAATGAAGGCGAGCTAATTATAAACGGGAATCCACCGGTATCACTCTTTGGTGCCCAGGGTGTATCAACGAATAACGTTACCTCAACAAATATCTCAATCAACACTCCGGCGTCATACTGGAATACTGGAGACAATACCCTGTTATTCAGACACACCAGCAGTGGCGGGTTTGTTATAGAAGACGTCGCCGTGTCTTTCCAGACGGCCAGCGCACCACTGCTCGAACCGGTGCTCACCCTGTCGACCAACAGCCTGAACTTTGGCTTTCAGAACGTTGGCACCGTCAGCAATACATCACCTGTCCTGGTAACCAACAATGGTACCGCCTCACTAACAATTTCATCGATCACAACTTCTCAAGGGTTTGTACAATCAAACGATTGCAGCAGCACTATCGCAGCAGGTGATAGCTGTACCGTAAATGTTAGCTTTATCCCGACCATATCGGGTGCAACCAGCGGTAACCTGAACATTTCAAGTAATTCACAGGGCAGCCAAAACTCTGTGGCGCTTTCCGGCACAGGAGACAGCACCACCTCCTCACCCTCCAATCTGATTTCATCCGGCCCCGTCGTCATTGACGGACAACAGGGTGTTGTCATCAGTGGGCTACGCATCAGCAACCCTGATGGAAACTGTATTGATATCCGTGGCGGTTCTACTAACATCGTCATCGAAAACAGTGAAATTGGACCATGTGCTGGAAAAGGGATCTATATCATTCAAAGCACGAATGTCGATGTACGGAACAATGTTATCCGTGACACTGTCGAGGAAGCTGTCATGAGCTATGAATCAAGTAGCATCGCAGTTGATGCAAACGTCATAGAGAACGTCCAGTCCGGCTATGAAATGTGGACAACCAATGGCGGGAACCTAAGCTTCACCAATAATTATGTAAAGAATGTCACGCGTGATCAGTCAGGAAATGGGGGTGGAGGCAATATCGTGCAAATGGTATACGCACGAGGCCCAGGCATCCGGGTCACTAATAACATCGGTATCAATGTCCTCGGCGAAAGTTACCCGGAAGATCTCATTAATGTTTACAAGTCGAGTGGTACCGCCAGCGACCCGATCCTGATCAGTGGAAACAAATTCCTCGGTGGCGGACCCAGTCCTTCCGGTGGTGGCATCATTCTGGGTGACCAGGGTGGCTCATACCAGATCGCTGAAAATAATATACTGGTCAATCCTGGACAGTACGGTATGCAGATTGCAGGCGGCAGTAACAACACTATCAGGAACAACCAGATATTCAGTGATGACAAACGTGACTTCGCCAATGGTGGCATTATTGTATGGCGCTACAATGATATAGGTACAGGCACACAACCGGGTAATTGCTATGGTCACACAGTGGTGTCTAACCAGGTAACATGGTGGAAGGGTCCCAATTATAAAAATAACGGCTCCCCTGCCATCCGAAATGCATCCTGGTTGCCTGGCTATGGCAGCGACAACGTGGAACCCAATTGTGGCACGGTAGCAGGCTGGGATAACAATGACTTCGATACCGACAGCTCACAGCCGGCCAACCTGGATATGTCTCTGTGGAATACTGCGTGGGATATCCCATAGCCATCAAGGACGACTCTGGTTAATTTACTCTCTCCCTGCTGGATTCTGGTGTATGCCAGAATCCAGCAGGTTCACCGGCATAATGAATTAACATGTATTTCCCAGAATATCATTATCAATTTTACCTATCAGCTCACGGGAAACTACCGGGTCAAACTTTCTTGCAAACAGCTGGGGACATCCAAAATAATTCAGTTCACTGGAGACTTCTTTCAGGTCCGCAATTGAAAGCGTTTTTGGGTCGCCTATTGGTGAGCACTTTGTATACGTTAACGACAATCCTCTCAGTTTCGAAAATTTACCGCCCCTGGCAGGTCTTCCTGTCAGATCCCGCAGGGTAATATCACCATTTTGAATATTAAATGTACTATTGCAAATGATCGTGTGGAAAAACGTTTCATCTGGCTGGATGGAAAAGCGAAAGAAATCCACATAGTCTTTATGTGTCTTTGAGTAATCAATAATATATTTTATGCAAGGTTTTGTAAGTGTCCACCAATTCGCCCCGGTGTACGGTGTAATATTTCGAACCAACCGCCTTTGGTAAAAGATTGGTATCACTTTACTCAATACCCGATTAACTACAGCGCCAGGGATTCTTATGACTTTATTTAACAAGCCGTTTCCAGAAAATGTAGCTCTTGGGTTAAATAACGCATAATCATATAAACAATATGCATTGATTTTTTGCTCAGAACCGGCCTCTGCCACTTCACAGAACTGCAGATATTCACAGGTAGAATGACTGAGTTTTTCAAAAATATAGGCGTTGCTTTTTATCGGGTAATGCGTGCCGGAAAGCAAAGCTGCATACTTGAAATCAATGCCGCTATTCAAGACCTCATCCATCAGGTTTAACGTGGCCTGCACCTGACTGTATCCGCCCCAGGAAACGTTCACTCTGTTTTCAGACAAGTGTACGTTTTGTTTTTCAGGTATACACGGCAGGAACTTCCGTATATCTGATTTTTTATCTATATGGATAAAGAAGTGTACCTGCTTGCTGTCAAGTGCATTAATCAGACGACCAAGCATATCGGGATTATCGTGGGCGAGTATCAAATATACAACCAGGATATCGCACTCCTCACTCTTTCCTTCATTGCTGAAATTGTGGGGCTGTAATCTCTGACTCATTTAATTTACCTGAATCATTATGATTCATTCCGGCTATTGTTAACAATCGATACAAAA
>JAADJE010000082.1:19244-22315 GCA_013150915.1 Gammaproteobacteria bacterium | reverse complement strand
CAGGATCAGCTGGAATTTTTTGGCAATGACTCCGCACAGAAACTATTTGATAAAAGCGTCAGTGCTATGCAGGCGCTCGGTGGCGAAAAAAATGAGCTGGATTTCACGCCATTTCTTGAGGCGGCGAAACTGCTATACGAAGGTCCCTGGGTGGCGGAACGCTATGTCGCCATTGAAAATATTATCAGCAATCAGCCAGAAGAATTGCTGCCCGTGATCAAAACCATCATTGGCAGTGCTGCCAATAAAAAAGCGACGGACGCCTTCAAGGCTGAATACAGTATGCAGAAGCATCGGTCGCAGGCTAAACGACTGCTGGCAGAGGTTGATTTTCTTATGACACCGACAGCAGGCACTATTTATACTATCGAGGAGGTTAATGCCGATCCGATAAAGCTCAATAGCAATCTTGGATACTACAGCAACTTCATGAACCTGCTGGACTGTACTTCTGTTGCCGTTCCTGCCGGTTTTCTGGATAGCGGTTTGCCCTGGGGTATCAGTCTTGTCAGTACCTGTATGCAGGATCGGAAATTATTTCTTTTGCCAACCGCTGGCAGCAGCATTTGCAGTTACATCCCGGTAAACAGGGTAATGACCTACCTGCTTCAAGGGCACCAGCGATTTCATTTTCGGATACGATCTCCGTGATTGTTTGCGGTGCTCATCTTGATGGATTAGCACTCAACTGGCAATTATGCGAGCGTGGCGGTGTATTTCAGGAAAAAACGGCAACCTCTGAATCCTATCGGATGTATCTGATTGAAGGCTCGCCGCAGCGACCGGGTCTGATACGGGATGAGACCAGTGGTAAGGCCATTGAGATCGAAATTTGGCGGATTCCCATAGCTGAATTCGGTGGTTTTGTTGCAGGTATAAGGGAACCACTGGGAATAGGAAAGGTGGAGACCGCTGATCATCGCTGGCTGTCCGGTTTTATTTGCGAAGCCTATGCGGTCGAAAAGGATAAAGAAATCAGTGTGTATGGTGGCTGGCGAGAATATTTGAGATCTGTCTAAAGTCACTGTTTTATTATGGCAGTACAGCGCTTGTAACACCCACGGGGTAAAGGTCATAATACAGCCTCCACGCGCCCGTAGCTCAGCTGGATAGAGCGCTGCCCTCCGGAGGCAGAGGTCGGACGTTCGAATCGTCTCGGGCGTGCCAATAACAGCCACTCAAATGATAGCGGGCACTAATAATAGCATCATTGTAGGGTGTATTAAAAAAATGGGACAAGCCGAATAGTGCTAAACAAGGGAGCTTGAGCGCGATATCTGTTTTTCTATACAGATCCGGTTAGTGATACGTAAACCCGACATTTTTTTATCCTTTGTCGGCTCAGGCTCAGGTTCCACTGAGCCAAACTACTAATCACTTCCAGGCGGGTCAACGAGGAACGGTATAATCATGCTGCATTGTAAATTACATGCAAAATGCCTTTAATGTAGTGCCGTTCTGAACACATCGTGATAATAGCCTGTCCCCCATAAAATCCAGCCAGGAGATTTGCTTGTATTGCGGAATATGTTTGAAAAGCTGTATCTGTTATATTTTGAAATATTATTATCCCGTATTGCTTTTGTAAATTTCTCGTGTCGTTTATGTTTTGCAACGAATAATCAATTTCGGATATAAAGAGAAAATGGCAACACAGCAGAATGACCCTATACAAATTGCAGGTGCAGGCCCCGCCGGTTTGTCAGCAGCCATTACCCTGGCACGGGCTGGGAGGCAGGTAATTGTCCACGAGGCTCAGGCGAATGTTGGCTGGCGCTTTAAACATGATTTCCAGGGACTGGAAAACTGGACAACGCAACGTGATGTCCTGCAGGTACTTGCAGATGATGGCATTACTACTGACTTTGATATTTTGCCCGGCAAAAAGGGTATGGCCTATGATGCCTGGGGACAGGGTTATCCCATACAGAGTGCAACCCCGTTCTTCTATCTGGTAGTACGTGGGCCCGGTCCCGGGTCCCTTGACGATGCCTTACTGCGACAGGCGCAGGCGCTTGGTGTCGAAGTGCGTTTCAAAAGCCGTGTAAAAAAACTGCCATTTCCTGCCATATTGGCTACCGGACCTAAGGCAGCCGATGCCATAGCTGTCGGTTATCACTTCGATACAGATATGGAGGATGGGTTCTGGGTGATTTGTGATAACAACCTGGCACCTGGAGGGTATGCCTACTTGCTGGTATGGAATGGCAAGGGAACGGTAAAAACCTGTATGTTTTCAGATTTTAAACAGGAAAAAAAGTATGTAGAAAATACGGTAGCTGCTTTTGAACGGCTGGCGGGTCTTGAGATGAAAAACCCTGTCCACCATGGTGGCGTAGGAAATTTCTATGTTCCGCAACGCGCCTATGCGGGCAAACGGCCTGTTGTGGGTGAACAGGCCGGTTTTCAGGATACACTCTGGGGTTTTGGTATGCGCCATGCCATTACATCAGGTATATTGGCGGCAAGAAGTTTTGTGGAAGAGGCAGATTACGATGCAATGTGGAGGGCGGAGTTTAACGGGCAGCTAAGAGTCTCTATTGTGAATCGAGCCCTGTACAATATGCTGGGTAATCGCGGTTACCGTTGGTTTCTGAAACGTATCAGTACTAAACAGAATATCAGGAAGTCATTGTATGGACAGTATCACCCAGGGTTTATAAAAACGTTGTTATACCCCTGGGCGAATCATTCGGTAAAAAGATTGCGTAGCGATTCTGACTGCGAACATATCGATTGTGAATGTGTTTGGTGCCGTTCATGTGATTGTCATTTGGTATAGTAATTATCTGAGCCAAAACGGGTCAGCCAAAATGGGTCAAGCCTATATGACCATGTATAAAGAAAGGAACTCCCACCCAAACCCTGTCATTGACAGGGCTTTTTATCTTTAGCGGCTGCGTTTTTTACTTCACCGCCTCAATCAACTTAATATCCTGCTTCACGGCTGTCCCGTTAACTCCACATCGTCATGCCGGGCTTGAGCCGGTATCCAGTAAGTCGTTGAAACCGCTGGATTCCGGCCTGCGCCGGAATGACAACACCATTGGGTTCCCTGCATCCCAAGCACT